>NZ_BMOE01000011.1 GCF_014646915.1 Deinococcus aquiradiocola
CCGAAGTGATCCGCGATCTGCTGATTGGTGTGTCCGCCGGCCTGAATCATGTCCAGTGCAGCGAGTCGCCGTTCTTCGAGCTGGGGGCGGGTGTACCTGGAGGGGTGCCAGGGTGCCATGTCCCAGCCAGTGTAGCAACCTGAATTTCTACCGGTCTCAATAGTTCCAGCCTACTAACGCTCATAGCGAGCCGTGATTAAACGTTAGCCCATGTCTTCGGCCCAGAGGTCATCCCCGAAGTGGTTCCAGGGGAGTCGGCCTTCGTTGGGGTCGGTGATGTCGAACTGGGCGTCCATGGTGTACAGGAGGGTGGCGCCCTGTTCGCCGGCCTGGTATCCGTGCGCGACGCCGCTGGGGATGTGCAACATCATGGGCTGCTCACCGCTGAAGACGAGCTTGCGTTTCACGCCGAGGGTGGGGCTGCCCTCGCGGCAGTCGACGAGCCAGATCATGAGCTGGCCCTGCAGGACGCACCAGATCTCGTTCTGTTCCTGTTTGACGTGGATGTGGAAGGCGTTGATGCGTTTCGGGGCGGCCCAGGAAACGCTGATCTGGCGGGGCGTGAGCTGCCCGGGGAGGCCCTGCACGCCGTGCTCGTCGAGGCGGACGTACTCCATGAAGGCGCCGTTCTCACTGCGGTTCTTCTTGAGGGGGTGGAACCAGACGCCGTCGATCTGGGCGGCGGCGGGGTACGTCTCGAACTTCAGTTCCTGCGCGTATTCGGGCGCGAGTTTGATGGTGTGTTCAGGCATGGCGTTTCTCCTTGCTGAGCTTGATCAGGTACTTGCCGTACTGGTTCTTGGCGAGTTTCTGTGCCTGTTCCAGCAGCATATCGGTGCTGATCCAGCCGTTGCGCCACGCGATCTCTTCGGGCGAGGCGATCTTGAGGCCCTGGCGGTGCTCGATGGCCTGCACGAACAGGCTGGCTTCCAGCATGCTTTCGTGTGTGCCGGTGTCGAGCCACGCGAAGCCGCGCCGCATGAGTTGCACGTCGAGCAGGCCCTCGTTCAGGTACGTGCTGTTGACGTCGGTGATCTCGAGTTCGCCGCGCGGGGAGGGTTTGATGCTGCGGGCGATGTCGACGACGCGCTCGTCGTAGAAGTACAGGCCGGTGACCGCGTAGTCGGATTTCGGTTCGGCGGGCTTCTCCTCGATGGAGAGGGCCTTACCGGTGTCGTCGAAGTCGACGACGCCGTAGCGTTCCGGGTCGCTCACCTGATACGCGAACACGGTGGCGCCCTGGGGACGGCCGTTGGCGTCCTGCATCAGGTCGGAGAGGTCGTTGCCGTAGAAGATGTTGTCGCCCAGCACGAGGGCGCTGGGGTTCCCGGCGATGAAGTCCTCACCGATCAGGAAGGCCTGCGCGAGGCCGTCTGGTTTGGGCTGCACGGCGTACTGCAGGCGGATGCCCCACTGTGAACCGTCGCCGAGCAGCTGCCGGAAGCGGGGGGTGTCTTCGGGCGTGCTGATGATCAGGATGTCCTGCATGCCGCCCAGCATCAGGGTGGTGAGCGGGTAGTAGATCATCGGCTTGTCGTAGATGGGCAGCAGTTGTTTACTGACGGCGAGCGTGGCCGGGTACAGGCGCGTGCCGGACCCGCCCGCCAGGATGATGCCGCGGCGGGACGTGGTGAACGCCGTCATTGCTGACTGGTCCCCGCGAGGCGTTCGGCGTACTGGCGGTTGTAGTACTCGCGGAACTCGCCGCTGCGGATCGGTTCCCACCACCAGCGGTTGTCCACGTACCACTTCGCGGCCTCCGCGACGGCCTGTCTGGGATCGTACTTCGGTTCCCAGCCGAGCGCGCGGAGCTTATCGACGTTCATGCTGTAGCGGCGGTCGTGGCCGGGGCGGTCCGTCACGTGCTTCACGAGGCTGTGGTCCTTGCCGAGGGTGTCGAGCACGATGTCCACCATTTCCAGGTTCGTCATCTCGCGTCCGGTCCCGACGTTGTACACCTCGCCGATCACGCCCTTCAGGAGGACCGTCTCAATGCCGGTGCAGTGGTCGTACACGTGCGCGTAGTCACGCATCTGCAGGCCGTCACCGTACACGGGCAGCGGCTCGCCCAGGATGGCGTTCGTGCTGAAGAGCGGCACGGCCTTCTCCGGGTACTGGTACGGCCCGACATTGTTCGCGCCGCGCGTGATCGTCACGGGAATGCCGTACGTGATCGCGTACGCCTGCACCAGCTGATCGGCGGCCGCCTTGCTTGCCGCGTACGGGCTGCGCGGGGCAAGCTCGTCCGTCTCCACGCTCTGGTGGTTGTCCTTGATGTGGCCGTACACCTCGTCGGTGCTGATGTGATGCAGCCGGATCCCGAGCTCACGCGCCACCTCCAGCAGCACGTGCGTGCCGCGCACGTTCGTGTCCGTGAACACCAGCGGCCCCAGAATGCTCTGGTCCACGTGCGTCTCCGCCGCGAAGTTCACGATCAGGTCGATGCCCTCGTCCTGGCAGGTCTTACGCACCAGATCCTGATCGCCGATATCCCCCACCACCAGCGACACGTTCGCGGTGTCCCACAGGTCGTGCAGGTTCTCCTTACGTCCCGCATACGTCAGCTTGTCGTACACCACGACCCGGCTCTCCGGATGCTGCGCCAGCCAGTACCGCACGAAATTACTCCCGATAAACCCGCAACCGCCCGTCACCAACAGATTCTTGATTTCGCTCATACATCACTCCTTGTGCTGATCCCAATGATAGCTGTGCATGCTCATCCGTTTCTTCACGGATAACGGAAGGAAACGGTGGCGCTTGCCGAGCTGGAACGCCGTGAACTTCACGGCGGCCTCCGCGACCACCAACGGAATCAGCGCTGGTCGTCCACGGCTCAGTACGTAGCGGACCTGCTCTCGCACAAAGCGCAGTCCCTCACCGCCGACAGCCGCTCCATCCAGCATGCTTCCCGCATCCGCAAAAAACGCGCCGACATCGAAGTTCCGGCGGAACTGCTGTTTCAGCGTGTAGTCGTGCGAGTGAACCACCTCCGACTCCGCCACGTATTTGATGCTGTAGCCAGCCCGCAAGATCTTGGCGGCCATCATCATGTCCTCGTTCATGATCACGTTGTCCGGAAATCCACCCAGTTCCCAGAAGACGTCTGCACGAACGGCCGAGCACACATTCGAGAAAAAGAACGCCTTGACGCCCATTGCAGGGATATCCTGACGATCGCGCACGCGACTTATGGAAGGGTAATTGAAATCCCTTGAAAACTGCTCCAGCAGCGAAGCTCCCGGTCGCGGCAGCTGGCGCGCGAACGTCGCTACAGCTTCGCCAGTTCGAATCGGCTCAACCAGTTTCTCGAGCCACCCTGAATCATGCGGGACAGCGTCTTGAGTCATAAAGACCAATACATCAGCGCCGGATTGTGAGGCCAGTTTCGCTCCTAGATTTCTTGTGCCTCCGTGATTAAATTCGTCTTGGGAAATGTTAAAAAATTCCGTATTTACGTATAATTCTTTGCTAGTAAAAATTAAACTTTGATCAGATTCAATTATTTTTATATAAGGCTTTAGATTACTGGCTCGAGAATAATCGATTATTTTCCAAATTTTTTTGTCGGGCTTATAAACCGGAATAACGACGAAAATTTTCATATTTTCCTCGATTTTCTATACATTGCTATCAAAACTTGACCGATAACCGAAGATCGCTTTCGAATAATTGATGTTATATCACCGCGTTTCATTGAAGTAACGTTATTCGAATGTCTCCTATACAATATGAGTGGTTCATTTACTAGAACAAATGAATCCATTACTAAAGATACGACCCCTATCCACTGATCGTGCATATTTATATTACTAGGAAACGGTAGTATTTTCGACTTAATTTTTTTATCAAACGCCATACAGCACCCGATAAAGAAGTTTTTATACATGGCTCCCAACAAGTTTCGACTTACATTACGAGATTTTAAGAAAGTTTCCTCACATTTCCCATTTTCATTTAAAATATAAGCGTCGGATAGACAAACCATTTTCTCTGAACTTCTCATAGCAGAAAGCATTTTCACAATCTTACCGGGCAACCATATATCATCTTGATCGGACAAAAATATGTAATCTCCGGTCGAATATTCTATAGCCTTTGCAAAGCTTTTTAAAACTCCTAAATTTTTCTCGTTTTTAATTACTTTTATGCGAATATCTTTGAAAGACTCTATTACGGCAACCGTATTGTCTTTTGAATTATCATCAACTATAATTATCTCATCTTGACTACTGATTTGGAGAATGATACTTCTTATCTGGGAACCAATATATTTTTCTCCGTTATAAGACGCCATACACACAGATACTTTAGGTTTCATGCTACCCTCTTCGCGCCCATTTTGCCACGTATAGCGTCAGAGGTAGCGACAGCGATACAACGAATTTTCTCAAATCTCTGATGTTCTACAATCAGAATTTTTGCTATCTCCGAAATTGATCTGATTATCTCTCTACCACACCACACTGGGTGCTTATTAAAATGTTTCAGGATGATATAAATCCTATTTCTAAACATATAATATCTTCTGATAACAGAGTGATTAGATGATGATATTTTTATACCCAAAATATTTTTCGCTATTGGATTACCCAAAGACTGAATCAAACTTGCATCTCTGTTTATCGAAAGCTTCATCCCGTTGTTTAGTAGCGTGAGACAATAATCAAAATCAACGTAATCAATAAACAAATTTTCATCTAATTGTATTTTTTGACACATAAGCATTCTGATGACTGAGCCAGAGGTGATGATTCTTGTATTATCCGTATCGTTTAAAACAATTCCACTGCCATCCTCAAGAATTACGGGACCCGACAAGGCAACAGAAGGATGCACGTCCATAAATTTGATCATCTTTTCGACAAAATTGTCCTCAATTTTGCTATCTTGATCAAGAATAACTAAATACTCGCAGCTGTCTTGAATTATTTCGATAGTTTTGTTTATAGCAACAGCTATTCCATCGTTTACGGAGTTACCTATTAAAATGATATGCTCTTTTTTATCCATTGAAAAGACATTACTGTTACACCAAACATAAAGTTTATCAAACTGACTTGAGTTTTTAATTGCTAAACTCACCTGCTCATCTGTAGGGTGATAAAATATCACAAGTCCGTAAACCTTTTTATTTAGATTATTGCGCATCCGTTTTCCTTTTTTCGACTATGTAAATTACAACCAGGCCTACTATAATTGCTTTTCCAGCAGTCTGAAAGTAATTGACAAAAGGAGAATTCAACATCCAGCCGCATGCCACGACATACAAATATACACGGTAATAAGTGGATTTTAAGTAACTTGACAAGGTTACCAGCAACATAAGCAATGTCGGTAGTATTAACCCCAATACCTTGCCATAATCTTTAATAAAAGATAAATATCCTGTACTTGCATTGTAAGTTGCATTATATCCAAAAATATACGAGTTTGTTTCTCCTGACGTGTCAAAAATATTTTCCTGAATGCTAAAATCTATGCCAAGCTTCCTTATAAATGTTATAAGCGGTCCAAAAGTATTCAAACCGTAGCCATAATTCTCAGCCAGGCTTGTACTGTTGTACTTATCCTTCAAATTGTTCATACTGGTATATATATATAGATAGTTTGACACGATGGCAATGTTAAATTGGTTATTCTGTATTTTTAAATTATATCTACTTTTAATTATGTTAAACGAAGTTTCCGCTCCGTTGTCTCTGCTCAAAGAGATAAAATTGGCAGAAGATAGTAATAAAGCGATCAGCAATATGTTTCTGACACTAAATACTTTCTTTATTTTGGAAATTAGAAATGGGTTAAAGAACAAGGTTGGCAAAATAATAGAAATATATATAACAACCGGCGTTCTAGAGAAGTTGAATAGGCCCAACAATAACGCCAGTAGTCCGATACTTACTATATAAAATATATCACTTTTGTTTTTAGCTTTTAATACAATAATAAACAGAGCAGGGACATATATGTATCCGACGTACTCTACCAGTGAATATAATAAAGGCGCACCTTCATAAGAATACTTAAATTTTTCGATTCTAATACTCGATGAACTACTAAAAAAATCTATAATATTCATTCCTGCAAATACGTAAACGTTGTATAAGCAGGCTACACATATCGATATAACAGAGAGATAAAACAAACTGGCGTTCTTAGCTCTCAAATCGGGCAAAAATTCCCTTCTACTATAAACATTCGTCGGCACAAGGGTGACTAATAAACTTCCAACAAGCGAAACTATATAAATATAATTCAGATTTCCCAAATTCGGAAATTTGTTCTTAAATATTAGTACTTCGCCTAAGTAATATAACAAAAATACAGCGCTCCACGTTATAGCATTTGCACTGATTAATAGCTTTGACGAATTATACTTACTGCTTTTCAGAAAACCTAGCATAAGAATTATAGAGGAAAAAAGAGCAAAAAAACTCATCGCAATGTCAAACATTCTTGCCAATCACGTCCTCAATTTCCTTTGTTCTGTTTTCCCAGGTATTTTCTTTGATAAAATCGAGCTTTTCTAGATCGCTACCTTTCGCAGGAGGAGTGCTTTCTACCAGAAGACACAACTCTTCATAAGTCTTATAAAAGTATACAAATTTTTCAAACCTAAATATTTCTTCATAATAGATGGAGAAAACTGGCTTGTTAAAACATATATATTCGTAAAGTTTTACTGGATCAACACCATAAATTAACTCACTAAGCTTAAAAGGCATAATTAGAGCATCCGCTTTACCAGCGTAAACCATCATAGATTCATGATCCATGGGGCCCGTATAGATAAGATTCTCCTCTTTTGGAAGATCTACTTCTGATGGTCCTATTAAAACTATTTTAATTTTTTTTCTAGAGCTTTGAAGCAAAGTCTGGATAGCTCCAAAGTCGAACCATTCAGCGATAGCACCGAAATACACTATAGTGTAGTAGAGATCAGATTCGGGAAGCATCGAATAGAAATTATGGAATTTTGATGCAATGCTCTGAGACAATCCGTTTCGTACAAGACTAACATTCAAATTACTGCCGTACCTTTCAGCTATTTTCTTTTTCAGATAATTACTGGAAACGATCACAGTGGAAACTGAACAAGCTAGATCCTCAGTTTCAATCAAAAAATTTCTGTCCTTCCGATTACCGTGAAATTCCACATGATCGTCCATACAATCATATATAATAGGAATTCCAAGATGATAAACGTACTGTACTAAACCTGGATGGCAAATCCAAATCACATCATATTTTTTTCTCTTGTGCAAGATATAAACATACGCTGTATTGATCACGATATCCAAAAACCGCATCGGGTAATGCCTTTTTTTTGGAATCGGAATGAGACGCTTGGGTTTTATACGATCAGATTTATTCTCTAACCTTTTAAATCGCCTAAGACTAGTTTCATATCTCACATCTACTTTATTGCCCGCGCTTTCTAACTCTTCTGCTATAAAATGTGGCCTCTGCTTGATCCATCCCCATTCTATGTGCATTAGGTAAAGAATTTTCATATTAGCTCCTTCGTCTCAAGAAAATCCACAAAACCGCAAAAGCTATGAAGCACTCCGATATAAGAATTGAATAGCTGACATCTCGCAAAGTAGTCCCGTAAGAGTGTAGTGACAAAAATCCGGCACCCAAAATAATCGCAACGATATATATTTGAACGTACAAACGAGACATTCCTTCAACTATCAGGTAAGTGACACCAAAGTAACCAGCAGTAACAGCAGCCAGCCCCCATAAGACGAAAGATGAATACAATATATTATATCCAATTTTGACGTCGCCAAAATTTATTCCTAAAATGCTTAACGAAATAGGAATTGCGATTGCCATGGATAAATATACTGCGCATATCAATAACCATACCGAAAATAGTTTTTTATACTTCGCCTCTCCTTTATTTTTAGAAACAAAATAAGGTGTTAAGTTTGCCACTACACTTGTATATAACGCAATAACAGATCTAACAACTCTATCATAGACTGTGAGTACACCAAAAGAGGCTGGATCTAAAAAAATTTTTGCTAAAAAAATATGAAAATTACCGGCAAAGAAACCGAGTATATTTATAATAAAACTCGGAAAATCTTTCATAAAATATGCGAATATCGAACCTTCTCTTGTATAATTCATTAATTTAATTTGGTAAAGGGTGGCAAAAAAATTAAATATACCCTGAAAAGCTATCGAGATCACATAGCATAGCAAAGCCGAATAAAGATCCATTTTTATAATTAAAATCATCAGAAGAAACACACTTTTAGACAGTACCGTCGAATAAAGAATAGGAAGAGTCCTCTCTATGGCTGTGAGGAAGAATTGCGTATTGAGGCAGTAAAATATTATATATATAGCAAAACAAGCGGTTATCTTTGGGGGAGTCATTTCAAAAACTACCAAGACCGTCACTGTTAGCATCAGTGTTATTAATCCCAGCAAAAGTCTCGCGATAACCGGTGAATATGAATGGGTTTTAACTACGTGAACAATCCCGTAGGTTGAAAAATTATAATCAATAACTGTAGATAAGACAGAAAAGGTGGTAACATAAAATATGTATTTTCCATAATCTCCGGTTCCCATGTGACTCAAAAGCAGCGGGATCGATAGTATAGGAACCAGGGCATTCAAAATATACGATACGCTTGAAAAAAATACATTTTTGGCAAACATTTAATAAGCGCCTTTCCCGGCAAATACGACACGTACAGTCTGAATTAAAACCACCATATCCAACCAAGGTGTCCAATTGGTCACATAAAAATTATCCATACCCACACGCTCTTCATAACTGGTGTCACTTCTACCATTGGCTTGCCAGTATCCTGTCATTCCAGGCCGCACCTGCTTGTACACAGCATAGATATCTCCATATTTTGCAACTTCACCCTGTACAATAGGTCTCGGACCGACAAGGCTCATACTTCCGAGGACTACATTCGCCAATTGTGGCAATTCATCAAGACTTGTCTTTCTCAAGAAAACCCCGACACGTGTAACGCGAGGATCATTCTTTAGCTTATGTGTAGCCTCGAACTCGATCTTAAGTTCTACATTACTATCAAGGACGCTCTTCAGTTTTTCTTCAGCGTCTCTATGCATGCTTCGGAACTTGAAGCAGTCGAATGCTTGCCCATTTCTACCTAATCGACGAGCTCGATAGACGGCTGGCCCAGGACTGTCAATCTTGATGGCAACTGCAATCAAAAGAAGAATAGGAAGGATAAGCAATCCCCCAACACCGGCACCGATAAGGTCAATTGTGCGCTTCATTGCACGAGACTGGACACTTCTCAGGTTGTTTCTGACTTCTAAACTTGCGACACTACCGATATTATGAGGTTGCATTGCCTGATTCGGCACACCAAACAGATCTGGAATCACCCAGGTATGAGGAAAAACGGCGTATGTTGCGTTTACAATCCTTTGCTGTAACTCAGCACGTGCTCCGGGCATAGAGATAAGTGCCTGTTCAGTTTGAGGTTCAGTCAACGCAAGCTCAAGCGGGCCGAGAATGGGAACACCATGAATATCTGCACCGTGCAGTGATGGATTGTCATCATATGCAGCCACGGGATTCAGTCCGTATGACGGATGGTTTCTCAGATGACTGATCGCGATCTGAGCCGTCTGCCCGGCTCCAATGATACTGATCGGACGCCCATACCGACCTAAACGAATCAGAAGATAACGAACTGCATACCGAACGAATAGAGCCAGGAAGAGAGTGATGGTCCAGTACAGCAGGACACCCACAACGTTAGGCGCGAATTGCTGCACGGCTACTGCTGCTGCCAGCTGTACGGCCACCACCTGTGCTGTACCCGTCACATGCATTCGAAGTTCAGTCTGAGGAGAACGACCGTAGCCGGGATACAGTCCAGAATATGCCCGCCACAATATCCACACACACCCCCACACGAGCAGGTTGTACTTCGCACTGTCGAATCCCATCAAATGCTGCACAAGAATGAGCAGAAGAGAGGCGAGCATCAGGCTGACAGCATCGCCGACAAGAAGTGCGCCACCCTGAGGGACACTCGTCAGTGTTCCAGCAGCCTTCAGCTCAGTCTGTCTCACTGAAGTCGAGAGCGGTGTAAGAATTCCCATGAATGTGCGCCTCAAGCCTTCCGACTATTGGGTGCGTATCCGTAACTGTAGCCGTACGTCTTGCTGTCCTGACCTGAAGGATTGACCTTGTTCAAAATAAAGCCAAGAATACTAACGTTCGCATTTCTGGCCCGGCGCAAGCTCTGTCGGACCGCCTGCAGACTGGTTTTCCCTTCCTCAACGACCAGCAGGACATGATCTACATGACGGCCGATAACCAGACCATCAGCAAGTGCCAGAAGCGGCGGACTGTCGATAAGGATGAGGTCGTATCCCTGTCCCCAACGAGTCAGGTACTCACCGAGCGGAACACGGTTCAGGAGTCCGAGACTGTCGTGCATACCAGGTCCGGCGGGAAGGACATGTACACCCGGTTCGGCCTCCATAACCTGAACGTTCGTCGGATCCTTGAGGGCGTCCACGAGCGTCCGTGCCCCGTTCTGCCCGGTGAGCTGCACCCAGCTGTGCTCCGTCTCGTACTTGTCCCACACTTCCTGTTGAGTGCCGCGCCGCATATCGGCATCGATGATCAGGACACGTTGCCCACTGGCAGCCAATCCATCTGCCAGGGTGGCCGTCAGGCTGCTTTTGCCTTCTCCCGGTGCCGTGGACGAAATCATGATGCGTTGACCAGACTTGTTACCGATTCTGGACAGGATGTTCACGCGAAGGAACCCGATTGCTTCATACAGGCCCGCGAGTCGTGCTGCACGAACGATGCCGTTAAACACCACCTCACGGCGACGTAACCGTGGAATCATCCCGAGTGTAGGGAATCCGAAACTGAGAAGATCATCTTCAGTTCGGGCGGTACGGTCTGTGACGGTTCGGAATGCCGCGATGCCAGCACCGAACAACAGTGTCACCAAGGACGCCAGAATCGCATTCCGCGTCGGTTTCGGCGCGACACGGTCAAGGGGGACGACGGCAGGCGCGACGAGTTCCAGCGATCCGCTCACGCCTTCCGCCTGGATGCCCGTCTGGGCGAGGTTACGCTGCAGTGTTGCACGCGAGGAGATGAGTGTCTGGCGCTCCAGATCGCTCTGGCCACCCTCGGCCAGCTGACGGTCCACCTCGCCCAGCTGTGCACGTAGGCTCCGCTCAGCACGCTGAACACCGCTGAGTGCCCGACCGCGGTCCCAGTTGAGTAGCGCCTGGGCCGTAGTATCTGCGAGAAAAGCAGCGGCCTCAGGACTGCCCGCACGTGCCGTGGCGGTGTAGACACCGTTGCCGTTGAAATCCAGCTGGTTCTGCAGCCCGACTGTCTGGACGTCACGTCGGCGAAGCTCCTTCTGTAGCTTTACAGCCAGCTCAGTCCGCAAGTCCACGGGCAGTTCCGGTGCATTCCTGACACGTTGAATGATTTCGCCCAGGACCACCGGCCCTTGAAGAGCCTCCTGAAGTGCACCTGCCGGGAGTGGAGCGGCCGTAACGACTGTATCGCGCACAGCGCCAATGTTCGTACTGTTCCCGCTGGTCACGAGACTGGACGACGCTTCAAACACGTCCGGCTGTGCGCGTGACAGGAGAAACACGAGGACACCCACGGCAACCGTCGTGAGCAGGATCCAGGTCATGTATCGCCGTATGCCCTGCCAGAGGGCACCAAGCTCTATCTCATTCTGTTCCTCGTCACCAGCCTGTGGCTGTTGGCGTCGTGGGCGGTCTGTGCCGGACCGAAGTTCGTCGAAATCTGAGGGAGGGAAATTCGTCATGCAAAACGCTCCAGTTCTGGGTTTTCTTTAATTTTCTGAACAAGTTTCTTGATGTCCTGGGTTCTGTCCTTGTGGACGACCAGGGTGACTTCTGCCGTGCGGACGACGACCACGTCCTCAAGGCCGATGGTGGCGATGAGGTCGTCACCGTCGGTGGTGTACAGGATGGCACCGCCCGTGTCGATTCCGACGTGACGGCCGACGGCCACGTTCTCACCGTGACCACGGAGCAGGCGTTCCAGGGCATTCCAGTCACCCAGGTCGTCCCAGCCGAATTCGGCCGGGATGACGACGACGTTCTCCGCCTTCTCCAGGATCGCGTAATCGATGCTGATTTTTTCCAGGTCGGGGTAGTGGGTGCGGATGCCGCCACGGGTCGCGACGGCCGCCCGAAGTGCTTTGAGCAGTTCAGGCTGGTAGCGGGCGAACGCTTCCAGGATGGTCCTGACCTTCCAGATGAACATGCCGCTGTTCCAGCTGAACCGGCCCGTCGCGAGGAATCCGGCGGCTGTTTCCGCGTCGGGCTTCTCAGTGAAGCGGGCGACACGGTAGGCCGGGAAGTCCTGCTGGCCACCCACCTCTTCACCACGCTCGATGTACCCGTAGGCGATGGACGGGTAGGTCGGAGCGATGCCGAGCGTCACGAGCACGTCGCGCTCCGAGGCGAGCGCGATGGCGCGGCCGACCACGTCGGCGAACACGTCCGGACGATCGACGCGGTGATCGGAGTGAAAGACGCCCATCAGGCCGTCCGGGTCGAGCTGTTCGATCTTGAGGGCCGCGTACAGGACGGCGGCCGCCGTATCGCGCGCCACGGGTTCCACGAGCAGGTTCTCGGTCGGCAGGTCCGGCAGGTGCTGCAGGACCTGCATCCGGTGATCCACCCCCGTCACGATCATGACGTCCTCGACACTCACACCAGGGAGCGTGGCCAGCCTGTTGACTGTCGCCTGGATGAGACTGAACCCACTGTCGTCGAGTGTCAGGAACTGCTTGGGTTTGCTCTTCCGGGAGAGGGGCCAGAAGCGTTCGCCGCTTCCGCCTGCGAGGATTACCGGATAGAACTGTGGCGCCGTGGAGCCGGACGGTTCGTGTGCACTCAAGTCATTGCCTCTTTTCGTGACTGCGAGCGCTGTTCCAGGATGGGTATCGTGCCATCTGGAGCAGCGGATGCACGCGTATCACGGTGCGGTGTGTGGAGTCGACTTCAGCGTTACCGGCCTGAACCCCCGGGGTCTTCGGTCCGCGAACTTTCAGACAGCCCCGTGAGGGCTTGTCCCTGAAACCGTCCATTACATTACCCCGAAATGCGTGCGGTGTCACAACTTTTTCTCTCGTCTGCGCCTCATCGAACGATCAGATTGGGGGGCAGACGGCCTCCCTCCGGGCGTCAGGTCCGGATGAGCGAGGTGGCCGTCGAGAGAATCCGTTCCTGCTCCTCCTGTGACTGGGCTTCCACGTACACGCGGACGACCGGTTCCGTGCCGGAGAAGCGGAACATCGCGAACGCGTCGCCTTCGAGGAGGAGTTTGACGCCGTCCCTGGCGTTGACGTCGAGCACGCGGCGTCCGGCGAGTTCAGTCAGGGCACTCACCTGGGCACTGAGGGCCTCGCGGGTCTGTCCGGGCTGCAGGTGCAGGTCGTTGCGGCCGTAGAAGTGCCGGAATCCGGTGAGTGTCTCGATGTCGGCGAACAGCTGCGGGAGCGAGCGTCCACTCGTGGCGACCGCTTCGAGCAGCAGCAGGCCGTTGAAGATCCCGTCACGTTCGGGGATGTGTCCGCGTGACGCGAGACCGCCGGACTCCTCGCCGCCCATCAGCACCGCGAGGCTGGGGTCCTGCTCGCCTTCCAGGAAGGCGTCCGTGATGTACTTGAAGCCGACCGGCGTTTCCAGCAGTTCGAGGCCAAGCACCGCGCACAGCCGGTCGATGATGCCGCTGCCGGACACGGTCTTCACGACCCGGCCGCGCAGGCCCTTGTCGTGGAGGTGTTTGAGGAGCACGGCGAAGATCTGGTGGCTGTTGAAGAAGAGGCCGCCGGCCGTGACGGCCCCCACGCGGTCCGCGTCGCCGTCCGTCACGATCGCGAAGGTCTCCCCGGCCTCGTGCTGCAGTCTCGTCATGGTCACCGCGAGGTTCTGCGGGATCGGTTCCGGGTTGACGCCGTAGAACATGGGGGTCGGCTCGCCCCGGATGGCCTCGAAGGTCGCGGGAATCCCCGCGCGCGTCAGGTACGCTTCGATCCATCCGGCGCCCGCGCCGCCCATCGCGTCGTGGAATACGCGCCCGCGGTACTGCCGCAGGGTGGGCAGGTCCAGCAGGGCGTCGAGGGCCGCGAAGTACGGTTCGCGCACGTCGAGGGTCCCCGTGTGGCCGGGCGTTTCAGGAGCCGGGCCGCTCTGGGCCTGCAGGGCGTGTTCCACCTCGGTCACGATGGCAGGCGTGGCACTCCCGCCATAGGGGCCCTTGAGCTTGTACCCGCTGTACGGGGGCGGGTTGTGGCTCGCGGTGATCATCACGCCGCCCGCCGCGCCCAGGTGCCGGACCGCGAAGGACAGGGCGGGCGTGGGAATGAAGTCCTGCGCGAGGTGGACGTTCAGCCCGGCGGCCGCCATGGTGTCGGCGGCGACGCGCGCGAAGCCTTCGCCCTGGAACCGGGTGTCGTGTCCGATCACGACGTCCGTCCCGCCCTGCGCGCGCAGGTACCGTGCGTGCGCGCCCGCCACGCGGGCCACGTTGTCGTAGGTGAAGTCCTGAGCGATGATGTCACGCCAGCCGTCCGTTCCGAATTTGATGGGCATAGAGTTCTCCTTTTCTCCTAAGTTGACTGGACGCATGTCCGGAGTGCCGCTGGATAACGTCCGGCGTCGGGGGCTGTAGGCTCCCCTGGTCGTGCAGTCCTGAACATACCGCACGGCACCGAAACGCCAGGACGCGCGTGCGTCTCCCTCGAGGACTCTAAAGTCCCCGTCATGTCCGCTCCTCTACAATCGGTCCAGATGAAAGCGATCATTCCTGCCGCTGGTTTCGGAACCCGGATGCGGCCCCTGACCTTTACGCGGCCCAAGCCCGTCCTGAACGTGGCGGGGAAACCCATCATCGTGCATGCCATCGAGACGCTGCAGGCGGCGGGCATCACGGAAATCGGCATCGTGGTGTCGGATGTGACGCGTCCGGCGGTACAGCAGGCGACGGAGGACCTGCCGGGCGTCACGCTGGAGTTCCTGGAGCAGTCGGAGATGCTGGGCCTGGGGCACGCGGTCCTGATGGGGCGCGAGTGGGTGGGCGAGGACGACGTGTGCGTGTACCTGGGCGACAACCTCTTCCAGAACGGTGTGGGGGCGTACGTGGACCTGTTCGTGCGGGAGCGGCCGTCGGCGGTGATCGGGCTGGTGGAGGTGGAGAACCCCAGGGCCTTCGGCGTGGCGGAGCTGGACGGGCAGAGGATCGTGCGACTGGTGGAGAAGCCGCAGAACCCGCCGTCGAATCTGGCGGTGGCGGGCGTGTACTGCTTCTCGAGCCGGATCTTCGATCAGCTGGCGTCGCTGAAGCCGTCGGCGCGTGGGGAGTACGAGATCACGGACGCGATTCAGGGCCTGATCGACGACGGGCAGACGGTGCTGGGGCAGACGGTGGAGGGCTGGTGGAAGGACACGGGGCAGCCGCGTGACCTGATCGAGGCGAATCATCTGCTGCTGGAGCGGCTGGAAGACGCGCGTCTGGGGACGGTGGAGGACTCGCGCCTGACCGGTCCGGTGGCGCTGGCGGCGACGGCGCGCGTCACGAACTGCAAGATCGTGGGGCCTGCCATGATCGGTGAGGGTGTGGTGATCGAGAACGCGTATATCGGGCCGTTCACGAGCATCGGTGCGGGCAGCGTGATCCGGAACTCGGAGGTGGAGCACAGCGTGATCGAGCAGGAGTGCGTGATCGAGGACGTGGAGACGCGCCTGCAGGACTGCCTGATCGGGTTGCGGGCCGTGGTGCGGGGCGGGCGGCGCATTCCGAAGACGTTGAAGCTGACGCTGTCGGACGCGAGCATCGTCGAGCTGACCTGAGTGTGGTAGGCGGGTGTGGTCGCCGGCTGACTGGACCTTGAAAATCCATTCCCGCTGACATTATCTGAGTGTGGTTTTGTTAACCTGTGGGCATGTCGAATCCCTATGCCGAGTGGTTTGAACAGCTGCGGGCGGAGTACGGCGAGCAGCTGCGCCAGATGCCGCTGCCCGAGGGCCTGCCGGAGCACCTGCACGCGCTGGTGCTCGCGCAGGACGAGGACGCCATCACCCTGATGCTGAAACTCGCGTGGCAGTTCGGCGCGCAGGCGGGCTTCGCGGCCGGGCAGAGTCAGGACCGCACCCCCACCCCCCCTCGCCGCAGCACCGTTCAGGCCTGACCCACCCCACATCCACACACGCCCCGGCGCCTTCACGGCCCGGGGCGTTAAGCTTGGGTGTGGCCTCCATGCGGCAGCACGAGATCAAGGACCCCATTCACGGCTTCGTGCGCCTCTCGCAGCCGGAACGCCTGCTGCTCGACAGCGCGCCCGTGCAGCGCCTGAGGCACATTCACCAGCTGGCGTACAGCGGTCACGTGTATCCCGGCGCGACGCACCGGCGCTTCGAGCACTCGCTGGGCGTGATGCACCTCGCGGGGCTCGCCTTCGACGCCCTGCTGCGCAACGCGGAACGCTGGGCGGGTGCGGCGGCGCTGCCGTCCGGCCTGGACCTCCCGTACTGGCGGCGGGTGCTGCGGGCGGCGGCGCTGCTGCACGACGTGGGGCACCTGCCGTTCAGTCACGCGGCGGAGGACCTGCTGCCGGACGGGCAGTCGCACGAGGACCTGAGCGGTCGCCTGATCGTGTCGGCGTTTCTGGACGCGCCGCTCGCGGCCCTGGAGGTCGATCCGCACGACGTGGCGCTCGTCGCGGTCGGCGCGCACGGGGGGGCGGGGCGGGAACCGGAGGCCGAGGCGGGCTGGCTGGCGGCCCTGTCGAGCCTGGTGACGGGCGACGCGTTCGGCGCGGACCGCATCGATTACCTGCTGCGGGACGCGTACCACAGCGGCGCGGTGCTCGGCACCTTCGACGCGGCGCGGCTGGTGGACCGGCTGGTGCTGCTGCGCGGCCCGGCGGGCCTGGAAGTGGGCCTGCACGGCGGGGCGCTGCAGGCGGCCGAGGCGCTCCTCACGACGCGCGACGCGCTGTACGAGGGGCTGTACTTTCACCCGGTGCGGCGCATCTACGATCATCACCTAGGGATGTTCCTGCGCGACGCGCTCGGCACGCCGCTCCTCCCGCAGGGCGAGGCGGGCGGCTTCTCCGGGCGACTGGAGCGTCACCTGGCGCTCACGGACAACGAGGTGTTCGCCGCGATCCGGCTCGCGAACCTGGACCCGGGCCTGCCGGGGCACCGCTGGGCACGGCGGCTGGAGCGGCGGGAGCATTACCGGCTGCTGTACCGTTCGCGGCAGCAGCCGGGCGCGCCGCTCGCGCGGCAGATCGCGGTCGCGGCGCGCGAGCGGTTCGGTCCGGCGCAGGTGGTGTACGACCCGGTCGAGCGGCGGCCCGGACGGCTGGACTTCCCGCTGCTGGGCCGCGGCGGGGTGGAGTCCGCCCAGGCGTCGTCGAGGCTGCTGCGGGACCTGCCGCCCGTGAGTGCCGAGTACGTGTTCATCGCGCCGGAAGTGCGGGACGAGGCGCGGCTGTGGCTGCGGGACGAACTGCGGGACGCCGGGACCCGCTGAGCGGTGCGGCGGTCCGTCGGGGGTCAGGCCGGTCGTGCGCCGACCCCGACCATCCGTCACGTCATTCGGGCAGGGTGGAGATCAGGACGCGCGTGTCGCCGGTCGCGGTGAGCGTGAAGGTGCCGGCCGCGCCGGTCACGAGGGCCGTGGCGTACTGCGGCAGCGTGAGGCGCTCGTCGCCGCTCACGAGGTCCGCCTCTCCTTCGGTGACGGTCACGATCTGCACGCTCTGCCCGGCCGTGTCGTCCGTGTAGGCGTGACCGGCCATGAGGCGCAGGCCGGTCAGCTCGAAGTACGCGCTGCTCGTGAGGGTGCCCTGGCCGTGCGTGACGCTGGCGGGGCGCAGGTCGCCGCGCAGGGCGGGGTCGGTCACGGCGACGGATTCCTCCAGGTGCAGGGCGCGGCCGGCGCTGGCGGGGCGGTCCCAGTCGTACACGCGGTATGTGGTGTCGCTGCTCTGCTGCACCTCGTACAGCAGCAGGCCCGGCCCGAGGGCGTGCAGTGTCCCGGCGGGAATGAAGACGGTGTCGCCCGCCTCGACCCGGTGGCGTTCGGCGACGTCGAGGACCGAGCCGCTGCGGATGGAGTGCGCCAGCGCGTCGCGGGTGGTGCCGTCCTGCACGCCCGCGAGGATCTCGGCGTCCGGCGCGGCGCGCAGCATGTGCCACGCCTCGGTCTTGCCGCGCTCGCCGGGGCCGACCATGCTCTCCGCCTGCCGGTCGTTCGGGTGCACCTGGACGCTCAGCCAGTCGGCGCAGTCGAGCAGCTTGATGAGGAGCGGGAAACCGCCCTGCGCCGCGCCGCGCGTGCCGAGCAGCGCCGCGCGGTCCTCGCGCAGCAGGTCGTCCACCGTGAGGCCCGCGCGCGGTCCGGCCGTGACGACGCTCTCGCCGTACGCGATCCACGCTTCCCCGATCGGCATGCCGCTGGAGGAGGGGTGCAGGAGTTCACCGCCCCAGACGCGTTCGCGGAACTGGGGCGTGAGGGGCAGCAGTCTGGGAAGGGTCGGCATGCCTTCATGGTAGCGAGCGCGTGCCGCCGCGTGCAGGGGGCGGGAAGGTGGGTCGTCCGGGCCGGGCCGCGGCTGGTACAATGCCCCGTCAGTCATGAGCCGCCCTGTGAGAAGACCCCTGCTGTCCCGCGTCACGCCGCCCCAGCTCATCGCGCTGTCGTTCGCGCTGGCCATCCTGATCGGCGGGGCGCTCCTGAGCCTGCCGGGCATGGTGCGGCCCGGTCAGGCGCTCGGGCCGCTGGACGCGCTGTTCATGGCCACGAGCGCCCTGTGCGTGACGGGCCTGTCGGTGGTGGACCTGCCGCGCACCCTGACGCTCACCGGGCAGTGCGTGCTGCTGCTGCTCATTCAGCTGGGCGGGCTGGGCATCGTGACGCTCGGGACGCTGTTCGCGCTGCTGGCGCGGCGGCGCATCGCGTTCTCGCAGCGGGTGCTGCTCGCGCAGCAGATCAGTGCCCTGAACGTGGGCGGCGTGCTGGGCCTGCTGCGCAGCATCCTGCTGTACACGGCCGTGATCGAGGCGAGCGGAACGGCGCTGCTGGCGCTGCGGTTCGTGCCGGAGTTCGGGTGGGGGCAGGGCCTGTACTACAGCGTGTATCACGCCGTCATGGCGTTCAACAACGCGGGCTTCACGCTGCTGCCGCAGGGGCTCACGCCGTACGTGGCGGACCCGCTGGTGAGCGTGGTGGTGCCGGTGCTGGTGATCCTGGGCGGGACGGGGTTCCTGGTGCAGGCGAACATCCTGGGTCACCTGCGGGACCGGCGGCGGCAGCATCTGCTGGTGCACAGCCGCATCGTGCTGAGCGTCATGGCGGTGCTGCTGGTGGGCGGGACGGCGCTGTTCGCGCTGCTGGAGTGGAGCAATCCGCGAACGCTGGGGCCGCTCGGGGTGGGCGCGAAAGTACTCGCGAGCTTCTTTCACAGCGTGTCGCCGCGCACGGCGGGCTTCAACACCCTGGATTACGAGCTGATGCGGCCCGCGACGCTGTTCCTGACGATCCTCCTGATGTTCATCGGCGCGAACCCCGGCTCGACGGGCGGCGGCATCAAGACGAGCACGGCCTTCGTGATGCTGGGCAGCGCGTGGAACATGGTGCGCGGGCGCGGCGAGCTGATCGCGTTCCGGCGGCGGCTGGATCAGGAGACGGTGCTGCGCGCGCTGAGCGTGACGCTGCTGTCGACCGTGATCGTGGGCGTGGCCCTGATGCTGATGCTGGCCCTGAACAGCGACCCGCGCCTGGATTTCCTGCACCTGACCTTCGAGACGGTGAGCGCCTTCGCGACGGCGGGACTGTCCATGAACGCCACGCCCGACACGAACGCCGCGCAGCGCGTGCTGCTGCTGCTGCTCATGTACGTGGGGCGCATCGGGCCGCTCACGTTCGCGGTGGCGTTCAACAGCAGCGTCCGCGTGCGCGACGTGAACTACCCGCCGGAACGCGACATCCTGGTCGGCTGAGGGCCTCTCCCCTCCCCCGCTCACCGGGCGGGCCGGGCGTCCCTGTTGATCCGGGCTGCGGCGCGACATACCCTGGAGCCGAATGAAGAGCAAACAATGTCTGGTGATCGGTCTGGGCCGCTTCGGGACGGCGGTCGCCACGACCCTCTACGAGATGGGTCACGAGGTCGTGGCGGTCGACACCAACGAGGACAACGTCGAGAACGTCACGAACCTCGTCACGCACGCGGCCGTGCTGGACGCGACCGAGGAGCGCGCCCTGAAGGCCATCGGGGTGGCGGACTTCGACGTGGTGGTGGTGGGCATCGGGACGGACGTGCAGGCGGCCATCCTGGCGACCATGAACGCCAAGAGTCTCGGTGCGCCGTACGTGGTCACCAAGGCGATCGACGAGATGGCGCGCCGCGTGCTGGAACGCATCGGGGCGGACCTCGTGATCCGGCCGGAGCACGACAGCGGCGTGCGGATCGCGCGGCAGATCGCCACGCCGAACCTGGTGGACACGCTCGACCTGGGCAGCGATCACGCGATCGTGGAGCTGGAAGCGAACGAACGCATTCGCGGCAACCTGCGCGACGTGAACCTCACGGGCCGGTTCGGGGTGCAGGTGATCGCCATCAAGCGCGGCGGGAAGGTGGAGATCTCGCCGCGTGCCGAGGAGGAACTGCGCGCGCACGACAAGCTGGTCGTGATCGGTCTGGCGCACGCCATCGACGATCTGCGCCGGTACCTGGGCGGCTGACGGGCGCGGCGGGCGGCCCGGCCCTCCGGGCGTGTTTTTAAGCCCGGTTCAAATTTAGACTCGGCTGCGCTATACCTGAGGGATATGGAATCAGCATCGCTGCGAGAGCGGCAGAAAGAGCGTCGTCGCGCCCGCATCTACGGCGTTGCCATCGAACTGTTCAAGCAGGGCGGCTTTCAGACGACGACCGCCACCGACATCGCCAAGGCGAGCAACGTCTCGCGCGGTACCTTCTTCAATTACTACCCCTACAAGGAGGCGGTGCTGCTCGACTACGGCAGCGCCGTGGTGGAGGAACTGCGCGCGCTCGCCGAGTCGCGCCTCGCGGAGGGCACGCCGCCCGCCACAGTGCTGCAGGAAGTCTGGATGCGCCTCGCGGAGCAGAACGAGCACGAGCGCGACCTGATCCCGCCGCTCGCGTACGAGGTGCTGAATCCCGACCCGGAACGCGCCCGGATCGCGTATCAGGCCCTGCCGCTCGGAAAGGTCATCGAGATGATCCTGCGCCCCATGCAGCAGGCCGGACAGCTGCGCAGCGACCTGAGCCTGAGCCGCATGAGCAACCTGATCGCGGATACGTACCTGATGATCGCGCTGCGCTGGAGCGCCTACGGCGGCGGCCGGTCCCTGCAGGAGGAGATGCGGCTCACGCTGAGCTTCCTGATGGACGGCGTGATGCGCCGCTGACCGCACCCTGCCGCACCGAATGTCCGGACGCCTGCGGCACGCGCACCGTACAATGCCGTGACCCCGTGACCTGCACGGGCCGGAGGAGGGAGACGGTTGATCGAGGGTGAACTGTACATCGGGAACGCCGAGCAGCACTGGCCGTTCTCGCGGGGACTGGTGGTGGAATCCCTGCTGAACGCCGGAGCGAACCCGGCGGCGGCCGTCACGGTGGCCCGCAGCGTCGAGCAGGCCCTGCACGTCAGCGACGCGCACTACACCAGCGCCGACGAGCTCAAGACCCTGATGACCCGGTTCAGCCGTCAGCTGCTGCCGCCGGACGTGACGCGCGAGGTGGAACGGCAGGTGGCGGCCTTTCAGGACATCATCGTGCAGACGCAGAAGCGTGAACTGCCGTTCTCGCGCGGCGTGCTGGCCCGCAGCCTGGAGGACCTGGGTCTCGCGCCGCGCGAGGCTTACTCCGTGGCGAGTCAGGTGGACCTGTGGCTGCGCCGTGACGGCGTGCAGCGCATCTCCGCCGACGAGATCGACGACCTGACCGAACGCATTCTCGGCGAGCAGTACGGCAACCAGATGCGCCTCACGTACCGCTTCCTGCGCTACAACCGCGGGCGGCTCGGCGTGTTCACCAGCGAGAGCACCCTGCCGACCCCCTTCTCGAAAGGCATCCTGGTGCAGTCGCTGCTGGCGGCGGGCGTGCCGCCCGACTACGCCCGCAAGGTGGCGCGCAGCACGCAGCGGCAGCTGCGCGGCGCGGACGACCGCGTGGTGGACCGCGCGCAGATCCGCGAGAAGGTCGAGGAACTCCTGCGCGGCGAGGTCGGCCCGGAGGTCGCGGCCCGCTACCGTCTGCTGCGCGTGATCCGCAAACCGCCCCGCCCGCTCGTGGTGCTGCTGGGCGGCGTGAGCGGCACCGGCAAGAGCCTGCTCGCGTCCGAGATCGCGTACCGGCTCGGCATCTCGCGCATCGTGTCTACCGACTCGATCCGCGAGGTGATGCGTGCCATGGTGAGCCCGGCCCTCATCCCGACGCTGCACGCCAGCACCTTCAACGCCTGGGAGGCCCTCGTGCCGCCCGAGCAGGACTCCCCCGAGCACCCCAGCGAACGGCAGCTGCTGGCAGGCTTCCGTGAACAGGTGCAGCAGGTGAGCGTGGGCCTGGGCGCCGTCGTGCGCCGCAGCCTCGCGGAGGGCGTGAGCATGGTGCTGGAGGGCGTGCACCTCGTGCCCGGCTACCTGCCGACCGAGGAGTTCGGCGCGGCCATCGTCGTGCCGCTCCTCATCACGCTGCCGAGCGACGACGAGCACCGCAGCCACTTCGAGTCGCGCGCCCTGGAGAGCCGTCAGCAGCGGCCCCGCACGCGCTACATGAAGTACTTCGACGAGATCCGCGCCATGCAGGGCTACCTGGAACGCCTCGCGGAACAGCTGAACGTGCCGCGCCTGGACGGCCTGAGCCTCGACGAGTCCGCCGACCGCGCGGTCGGACTGGTGTTGCAGCGCGTCCTGGCGGAACTGTCCGCGCAGGAACGCGCCGACCTGCTCGGGAACGCCGAGGCGAGCGCCGTGGCCGCGAGGCAGGAGAACGAGTAGGACGGGTCGTCCGGACGCCGGTTCGTCCGTGCCGCACCGTCCGGTACGAAAGCCGGGAGTCGGCACGGAACTGGTCCGTGCCGACTCCCGGGGTGTGCCGCCGCGAAGGGGTGAGGTTCAGGTTCCGGCGGGCACCTGCGGGAGGCGCACGACCGAGAACCAGAAGTCCTCGAAGGTGCGGATGACCGAGAAGAAGTTGTCCATGCTGATCGGCTTGACGATGTACGCGTTCGCGAAGCTCTCGTAGCTGCGCAGCACGTCCGTCTCGGCGTCCGAGGTGGTCAGCATGATGACCGGCAGGGTCCGCAGGTCCGGGTCTTCACGGATGGCCTTCAGGGTGCTGAGTCCGTCGAGGCGCGGCATGTTGATGTCGAGCATCACGAGGTCCGGGCGGGGCCGGTCCGCGTACTGACCCTCGCGGCGCAGGTACGCGAGGGCGTCCACGCCGTTCTCGGTCACGTCGAGGTGCACGGCCAGACGGCCCTGGTCGAAGGCTTCACGGACGAGGAACACGTCCATGTCGTTGTCCTCGGCCATCAGGATGCGGATTGTTTTCAGGTTCTGTGGCATGGGGTCAGGGGTGAAGCGTTCGCAGCGCGCCGGGGTGGCCGTGCGGGGGACGTGAGGGGCCTCCCGGTCCAGGCCCTTCAGGGGGTGCCGGGCCGGGGCCGGTCCAGCGGTGCGCTGTCTTCCGGGCTGCCGTCCAGTCTAGCGGCAGGCAGGGTGAAGTGAAAGCGGCATCCCATCCCTTCCTGCGACTCCAGCCAGATGCGTCCCCCGTGCAGTTCCACGATCCGGCGGCAGATGGCGAGGCCCAGTCCGTTGCCCTGGTAGCGGGCGCGGCCGTGCAGGCGCTGGAAGATCACGAACACCTGCTCCTGGTACTCCGGCGCGATCCCGATGCCGTTGTCCTCGACCGTGAAGCGCACGAAGTCGCCCTGCGGTTCGGCGTGCACGTTCAGGTGGAGCGTCAGGTCGTCACGGCAGAATTTCAGGGCGTTCTGCATCAGGTTGAAGAGCAGCTGCGTGATGAGGCTCTCACGGCCCAGCACGGGCGGCAGGGGGGCGACCGTCACGTGGGCGGCGCAGCGTCCCACCTCTTCCTCCAGCGTGGCGAGGACGGCGTGCGTGACGTGGGTCATGTCGACGGGCGCGAACTCCAGCTGCTCGGCGCGGACCTTCGCGAAGCTCAGCAGGTCCTGAATGAGGCGCTTGAGGCGTTCGGCGCCCTCGATGACGTTGCGGGCGTAGAACTGTCCGCGTTCGTCGAGGCGGTCGCCCTGCGTGGCGAGGAGCAGGCCCGCGAAGCTCGCGATGGTCCGCAGCGGTTCCTGCAGGTCGTGGGACGCCACGAAGGCGTAGTGTTCGAGGTCGGTGTTGGAGCGCGTGAGGTTGACGTTGCTGGCCTCCAGCGCGTGCCGGGACAGCTGCAGCGGCGTGACGTCCGTGAGGAGCAGCAGCGTACCGCGTTCCTGCTCGTCGCGCTGCAGCAGGAACCAGCGCGGGCCGTCCGGGGTAGGGAGTTCCTGCGGCTCGTCCGGCAGGGTGTCGCCGTGCAGGTACAGCTGCGCGAGTTCCGGCCAGAGGTCCTGCAGGCGCGTGCCCTGCGGGGGCTGGTCGTGCAGGTGCAGTGCCTGCAGGCCCGCGCGGTTGATGCGCGTGACGCTGCCGTACTCGTCCAGCACCCACAGCTGGGAGGTCATGGTGTTCAGTACGCCGTCCAGGGTGAGGCCGGTACGGCGGCGTTCCTCGCGCTCGCGGGCCAGTTCGCCCTGCACGGCGCTCACGCGGGTGTCCACGCTGGCGCGGGCCTCGACGCTCTCCTGCCAGCGCAGCCAGGCGGGCAGCGCGTCCGGCTGCGTCACGTGGCGCAGGCCGTCACGGATCTCGGTGGCGAGGCGAATCAGCACCCACAGATTCAGCGCCAGGGCCAGCAGCGACAGCAGGGTCAGGAGCGGCAGCCAGCGCCCGGCGAGGCCCGCAATCTGGCCCTGAATGCCGTTCACCTGCGCGTGCCCGGCCTCCTCGACCACGTCGAGCTGCACGCGGATGTCGTCCACGAGGCGCTTGCCGAGTCGGGCGAGCTCCAGGTCGCGGCGGGCGCCCGGGCCGCGCGTGAGGACCGGCCCGGCGTACGTCTGCCGCCACTGCACGATCAGCACCTCGGCTTCGGTCGCGGCGCGGTTCACGCGCGTCATCCCGGTCGCCTGCGCCGCCTCCCGGAAGGCCTGCAGGTGCGGGCCGAGCGTGCCGATCACGTGGTCATACGGCTGCAGGAATTCCGGTGAGCCGGTCAGGGCGTAGCCGCGCAGTCCGGTCTCCATGTCGAGCACGTCGGCGCGCAGGCGTTCGGTGGCGTTCAGGTTGCTGGAGGCGCGCTGCAGGTTCAGGGCGTGGGAACGCAGCAGCAGCAGCACGCTCAGCAGCGCGAGCAGCACGAGTGCGAGCGCCACCCAGGCGGGCACCATGCGCGCCATGACATGAACGATCACGCTTCTCGGCCGGGTGGGGGCCGGGACGGGTTGCGTGTTGTCCGGGGACGGGCGCGCGAAGGGACGTTCAGTCATCGGTTGTCACTGCTTCGCTCACGTGCCACGTCTGCCCCCCGGCCTCCAGCCACACCTCGTCTGTCCTGTTCCTGCCGTCGTCGTGTTCACCGTGTGACTGCACCCGCGGTGACGCTCTCCCCTGTCGGCCTGTGCTGGCGCGGTACTGGAAGTGTAGCGTAGCCTCCAGTGAAGACATGGTGAACTATCCTCCAGGGCCTCCACATGCGGCCACATCAGCGGGTACAGGACCTGCACGCGAACCGGGCCGCCCCTTTCGGAACGGCCCGGCACGGAGCGGGACGGGGCGGCTCAGCCCTTGACGCTGCCCGCCAGCAGGCCGCGCACGAAGTACCGGCCCAGCACGATGTACACGAGCAGGGTGGGGATGGCCGCCAGGATCGCGCCCGCCATCGGCAGGTTCCAGCTGACCGCCTGACCGCCCGCGAGCTGCGCGAGCGCGTACGTGACGGGCTGGCTGCTGGTGCTCGTGAGGGTCGCGGCGAACAGGAACTCGTTCCAGACCTGCGTGAACTGCCAGATCACCACGACCACGAAGCCGGGAATGCTGATCGGGAAGATGACCTTGCCGTAGATGCTCCAGAAGCCCGCGCCGTCGATGGTGGCCGCCTCGATCAGGGCGTCCGGCACGTCGGCGTAGAAGTTCCGGAAGATCAGGGTGGTGATCGGGATGCCGTACACGACGTGCGCGAGCACCAGCGCCCAGATGCTGCCGTACAGGCCGAGGGACTTCACGAACTGGAAGAGCGGGATCAGCACCGACTGGTACGGGATGAACATCCCGAACAGCATCAGCGCGAAGAGGGTGTTCGCGCCCCGGAACTTCCACTTGCTGAGCGCGTAGCCGTTCAGGCTGCCGAGCAGCGCGCTGAGGGTGGTGGCGGTCACGGCGAGGAACAGGCTGTTGCCCATGTTCCCGCCGACCTTCGCCCACGCGTCGCTGAAGCTCGACCAGTTCAGGCCCTTCGGGAGCTGCCAGGTGGTGGCGAGGTTGATGGCGTCCGGCGTCTTGAAGGCCGTCACGATCAGCAGGTACACGGGCAGCAGGAAGAACAGCGACGCGACGAGCAGACCGGCGTACATCAGGATGCGGCCGGGCTTGAGGGCGGGCCGGGCGGGCGGCAGGGTCGTTTCGGACTTGCTGAGCGAGATGGGGGTGGTGGTCATCAGCGGGCCTCCTCGGTCTTGAACTGGCTCGCCAGGTACGGAACGATGATCACGGCGACGAGCAGCAGCAGCACCGTCCCGATGGCCGCGCCGACCGCGAAGGCGTTCTGGCGGAAGGACGTGATGTACATCAGCAGGGCGGGTACGTCCGTGGCGGCGTTGTCGGGGCCGGTCATGGCGAACACCAGGTCGAAGATCTTCAGGCTGATGTGGCCGAGCACGATCATGGCGGACAGCGTGATCGGGGCGAGCAGCGGGAAGATGACGTGACGGTACGTGTCCCACTCGCCGGCGCCGTCCACGCGGGCCGCCTCGCGGATCTCTTCGGGAATGCCGCGCAGGCCCGCGAGGTACAGCGCCATGGTGTAGCCGCTCATCTGCCACACGGCGGCGATGATGATGCCGATGAAGGCAAGGTTGAAGCCGTGCAGTTCGGGGGCGGGCAGCAGCTTGACGTTCGGGCCGACGAACAGCGCCCACACGAGCAGCAGGGCCGCACAGCCGGCCGCGACGAGCGTGCGGGTGCGCTGACCGGCCCGCATCGCCTGGAACGCCACGACGCCCAGCACGACGGCGACCACGGCGGCCGTGATGAGCGGGATCTTGTTCCAGTCGAAGGACAGGATGCTGCCGCGGCTGGTGAGCCATTCGCTCTTGGCGGGGTCGAGGTGCAGCAGCTGGTTCAGGCCGCCCTGCGGCTGCAGCATCCAGCGCCAGATGGTGCCGGTCACGATGAAGGACAGGCTCATGGGGAACAGGAAGATGGTGCGCCACAGGCCCTCGCCGCGCGGGTTGCGGTCGAGCATCAGGGCGAGCGTGAGGCCCAGCCCGAGGCAGCCGGCGATGAAGAACACCGTGAAGAACAGGGTGCTGATCATGTCCTGCCGGAAACGGACGTTCAGGCCGCCGGTGAAGAGGTCGGTGTAGTTCTGCAGCCCGATGAATTTGATGACGGGCGTGAGGCTCATCGCCTGAACGGGGTCGTTGCCCCAGTCGGTGAGGCTGGTGTAGCCGGTGCGGGCAATGAAGCCGTACACGAAAATGGCGAGCAAAATGATCGACGGGGCCAGCACGATCTTGGACCAGAGGCGATCGGTGTTCTTCATAGGGTGGACCTGTGGTTTCTCATTGTGGCGACCTCAAAGGAGCTTCTGGTGTTGGGGGGTGCGGTGCGTGCGCTGCGGGTGGCGTGCCTGCCCGTGGCGCGGGTCGGGCCTTCTCTTGTGGGTGGGGGCCGGACCCTGAAACCTCCGGTGGCCGCTGGGGCGCACCGGAGGCGTGCCGGGAGCGTGGCTGGGCCGCGCTCCGGCCGTGGGTTTACATGCCGATCTTGGACTTGGTGGCCAGGTCCTGGGCGGCCTGGGCGGCGGCCTTCGCGTCGCGGTTGCTGACGAAGGCGTCGTTGATGCTGCCGAAGCCGCTGGTGAAGGCTTCGTTGGCGGCGGCGCCGTGCACCATGCTGCCCACGATGACCTTGCTCTTCCAGTCCTTGGCGGCGCTCTGGCTGTACGTGCTGTACTTGCTCAGGTCGCTGTCGGTACGGGCGGCGATGCTGCCCTTGAGGGGGTTGAAGGTGTCCTGGCCTTCCTTGCTGCCGAGCAGCTTGAGCCAGTTCATGACTTCGGTCTTGTCCTTGGCGCCCTTGGGCAGGCCGAAGGAGTCGGCGAGCATGATGAAGGTGCCGTTCGTGCTGGGGCTGGCGCTCCAGGCGAAGTCGGTGCCGGCCTTCAGCTTCTTGGTGGTGGTGAGGTACCCGGCGGCCCAGTCACCCATGATGTTGAAGGCGGCCTGACCGGACAGCACGCGGTCGGTGGCCTGCTGCCAGCTGAGGCCGGCGGCGTCCTTGTTGGCGCAGTCGAGGACCTTGCCGTAGGTGGTGAACACGCCGACCACGCGGGGGTCCGTGAACTTCAGCTTGCCGCTCCACAGGTCGTTCCAGCCTTTGGGGCCGAGCACGCCGACGGCGACGGACTCCCAGATCATCTGCTGGGTCCAGTTCTCACCCATGACGAGGGGGGTGGCCATGCCCTTCGCCTTGAGCTTGTTGCAGGTGGTGAGGAAGGTGGACCAGCTGGTGGGGGCGGTGACGCCCATCTTCTTGAGGGTGGCGGGCACGTACCACATCACGTTGCTGCGGTGCACGTTGACGGGCACGCTGTAGATGCCGCCCTTGTAGCTGATGAGGTCGATGACGGCCTTGGGGAACTTGCTGGCCCAGCCTTCGCTCTTGTAGAGGCTGCTCAGGTCCTCCATGCGGCCCGCGACGACCCACGTGCCGGTGAGTTCCTGGCCGGCGTGCGCCTGGAAGCTGTCCGGCGGATCGCCGCCGAGCATGCGGGTCTTGAGGACGGCCTTGGCGTTCGTGCCGGCGCCGCCGGTGACGGTGGCGTTGTCCACGGTCACGCTGGGGTACTTGGCGTTGTACAGCTTGACGAGCGCGGCAAGGGCGGGGCCTTCGTCACCGGCCCACCACGAGAAGATCTCGAGCTTGCCGGCCGCCTGGGCAGCGCTGGCGAGCAGGGCTGCGGCGGTGACGGTGACGATGGCGGTCTTGGTGCGGTTCTTCATGAAAAGTCCTCCGTGAGGGACGTGGATGGTGAAGCGGACAGCGGCACCCGTGGGACGGGCGTGGGAGGGAAAGCGGACGGAACTTCTCGCCGGGCCGCCTGGACCGGTGGGGGCGCGCGCGACCCCGAGGCGTTCTGGGCCGTGGCGCGGCTGACGCGGGTGAGTTGCCCGATCCCGGCGGGCGAGTACAGCAGTTCGAGCATCATGACGCCCGCACCGAGCACGCCGATGTCGCGGCCCAGGGTGCTGCCGGTGATGCTGACGTCGCCGCGGTTGACCTGCATGGCGCGCTCCTGCACCACCTGACGCACGGCGCACAGCAGCGGTTCGCCCGCGGCGGCCATCTGCCCGCCGATCACGACGGCGGACGGATTGAAGAGGTTGAGGGTGGTGGTGATGGCGACGCCGAGGTGACGGCCCACTTCGGCCCACAGGTCGCGCGCCAGGGGGTCCGTGCCGCTCAGCCGGGTCAGGTCGCCCATGCGGCTGTCCTCGGTGAGGGACGTGCCGGGGTAGCGGTGCAGGCGGGTGCGCATCTTGGAGAGGACCACGCCGGCCGCCGCGTAGCTTTCGAGACTGCCGGGGTTGCCGCTGCGGCCGAGCGGGCCCTGTTCGTTGATGCTGATGTGCCCGATCTCGCCCGCGCCGCCGCTCACGCCGCGGTGCAGTCGCCCGCCGAGCAGCACGCCGGACCCGATGCCGGTCGCGGCCTTGATGTAGATGAGGTCCGGCGTGCCGCGGCGCTCCCCGAACTTCCATTCGGCGAGCGCGCCGAGGTTCGCGTCGTTGTCGACGAGGACCGGCACGCTGAACAGTTCACCGAGCGAACGGGAGACGTTCTGGCCGTCCCAGCCGGTCATGTTGGGCGGGCGGATGACCTCACCGGTCCGGAAGTCGACCGGGCCGGGAATACCGACGCCGACCGCCGCGACGTGCGCTTCGGGCACGCCCGCCTGGGCCAGCACGTCCAGCGACAGGCGGCGCATCAGGGTGTACGTGTCGGCCGGACCGGTGCGGATGTCGTGCGGCTGCTCGCAGCTGGCGATCACGGTGCAGCGCAGGTCCAGCAGGGCCACGCGGACGTGGCTCGCACCGAGGTCGATGCTCAGCAGGTACGCGGCCGTCTGGTTGAGGCTGAGCATGGTGGCGCGGCGGCCCACCCGTTCGCTGACGCGCGCCCCGACCTCGTGCACCAGTCCGGCCGACAGCAGGTCCTGCACGATGCTGCTGATGGCGCTCCTCGACAGGCCCACGCGGCGCGACAGGTCGATCCGCGGCGCGTCCTGCTGCCAGAGCAGCTGGAGCAGCAGCAGACTGTGCTGTACGCGCACAGCGGCCATGTCGAGAACGTCGTAGTTCATGGGACTCCTGGCAGGGGGGACGGAGGCGACGGAAGCCTGGGGCAGGTCGGGGTGCGGCGCGGGGCAGTAAGATGAACCCACGGTGAACGGCACCCGGCTCGGAAATTTAGATGCCCTAAAGATAGGCCGCCATCGTTTTGTTTGTCAAACGGACGAACCATTGCATCCGGCCGCCCTGGCGCGCCCCACCCCTCCCCTCCTCCACCCGTGAGCGGCCCTCACGCCTCTGTCGCCCGCCCCACACGTCCGTCCCACGGGGGCGGACGCGCCCGGAGCGCTGCACTACACTGGGGCGCGTGAGCAAGCCCGCCCCCAGCATCCAGATGTTCGGCCTGAAGAAATCCAGCGCCACGCGCGCCGCCGAACGCTTCTTCAAGGAACGGCGCGTCAAGGTGATCTTCGTGGACCTCGGCGCGCGCCCCATCGCCAGGGGCGAACTCGGGAGGTTCGTGCAGAAGTTCGGCCTCACGGCCCTGCTCGACCTGAACGGCAAGGCCTACGAATCGCTGGGCCTCGCGTACCTGCGCATCAGCGAGGAACGCCTCACCGAACGCGTCATCGAACACCCCGAGGTGCTGCGCCTGCCGCTCGTGCGCGGCGGCAAACTGCTCAGCGTCGGCGAGGACCCGCAGGGCTGGGCCGCCATGCTCGCCCAGGACTGACGGCCCCCGGTGCCTTTCTGACGGGTTGCTGAGAAGCGCCTGTACTTTCTGCGCGGCCTCTTCAGCTGCCGGTCAGTGACGCGGAGCACCATACGGCCATGAACAAGACCAAGCTCACCGCCCTGCTCGCCCCCCTGGCCCTCGGCGCCGTCCTGCTCGGCACGGCCGTCAGCACCAACGCCTCGGCCGCGCCCAAGCTGTCCGCGCAGAGCATCATCGTGAACCCCGTGCAGACCAGCCTGAGCGTCAAGGTCTGGACGGACCGCGACACCAGCGGCGCGCAGACCCCCAACTACTCTGTCGGCGACAAGATCCGCATCTACACCAGCGTGAACCAGGACGCATACGTATACCTGTTCAACGTGGACCCCAACGGGCAGGTCGACCTGATCCTCCCCAACCGCTATGCGGGCGGCGCGAACTACGTGCGTGCCGGGACCGTCAAGGCCTTCCCCAGCAGCCAGGACCGCTTCACCTTCGACATCGCCGCGCCCTACGGCCTGAACAAGGTGCTGGCGCTCGCGTCCAAGACCCAGCTGAACCTGAACGACATCGCCACCTTCCAGACGCAGAACAGCAGCCAGGGCTTCGCGGACGTCAAGGTGCAGGGCCAGCAGCAGCTCGCGCAGGCGCTCAGCATCGTCGTGAACCCCGTCCCGCAGAACACCTGGATCAGCGACACCGCGTACTACAACGTCGCGCAGGGTTACAGCGCCCAGCCCGCCCCGGCCCCCGTCGTGAGCGTCCCCAGCTACGGCTTCCCCGTCTACACCCCCCAGGGTGACGAGTGGCGCAGCACCTTCAGCACCGACCGCAACGCGGACGACGTGTACGCGTACTACGCCGCGCAGCTGCAGCGCCAGGGCTTCCGTCAGGTGGACCGCCGCGCCGACCGTGGCCGGTACGCGGGCGAGTTCCAGAACGGCAACAGCACCAGCGAACTGCGCATCACCCTGAACGGCGGCAAGGTCGAAGTCGTCATCATCAAACGCAACTGATTCTCAGCAGAAGCTGAGGCACAATGGAGGAGCTTTCCTCCTCAGAGAGCAGACGGGGCGGGACTTCCGAACAGGGGTCCCGCCCCTTCCGTCATGACGCAGCGACATGAAGAAGCGGCCCCCGGAAGACAACTCCGGGGGCCGCTCGACTGAACTTCAGGAGTTCAGCTCAGTCTGGTCTCACTTGACGGTCAGGGTGATCTTGCCGGCCACGTCGGCCGAGCCGGTCTGGCTGACGGAGTACGTGATGGTGCCCTTGCCGGGCTTGCTGGTGTAGCTGTATCCGCAGGTGCCGTCGAGCGGCAGGACCTTGCTGCCGATCTTGCGGTCGCCGCGCGTGACGGTGACGGTGTAGCTCTTGCCGCTGCCCACGCCGCCGAAACGGAAGGGTTCGGCGACGGTCTGCCCGTCGGGAATGCTGAGCGAGAAGTCCTTGGTGCAGGCCGCCGTGCTGGCCGCCGCGGCCGCGACGGTCGCCTTGACGCTGCCGAGTTCGGCGCCGTCCGGTCCCTTGATGCTGTAGGTGTGCGCGCCCGCGGCGGGGCTGGGGACGTTCAGGGTCCACATGCCGTCCGTGCCGACCGTGACCTTGCCGAGGCTGACGCCGTCCTCGAAGATTTCGAGCACGTCGCCGGGCTTGCCGCTGCCCTTCAGCTCGAAGGCGCCCGCGGGGAGGTTCGCGTCGGAGGCGGGCGCGGCGATGGAGAACTTGCCGTTCATGTCCATGCCGCTCATGTCGCCCGCACCGGCAGCCGTGCCGGCCGCGGCGGCCGCCTTGACGGTCAGGTTGAGGTTCTCGCTGCTGCCCGCCTCGCTGATGGCGTACGTGTGGTCACCGGCGGTGGGGGCGGGCACGTCCGCGCTGAAGGTGCCGTCCTCTCCGACGGTGGCCTTGCCGACCGGCTGGCCGTTCTCGCTGACGGTGACTTCCTCGCCGGCCGTGCCGGTGCCTTTCACGGCGAAGGGGCCGCTGACGGCCGCGCCGTTGGCAGGCTCGGTGACGGCGAAGACCGCGGCGGGCTTGCCACGCAGCAGGAAGCAGCCGCCGAGCAGCAGCAGGAGCAGCAGCGGCAGCAGCCACAGCCAGCCGAGGCCCTTGCGGCCCCCGAGGGCCGGGTTGCTGTGCAGCACGCCGCCGCCCAGCCCAGCGCCCTCACCGACGGTCGCCATGCCGTCCGTGACCGCGCCGCCCACGCCGCGTGCCGCGCCACCGACCGCGCCCGCAGCGCTGCCGAGACCGCCAGCCGCCGCCGCACCCAGGCCAGCGGCCGCACCGCCGATCCCGGCAGCCGCGCCGCGCACGTCCTTGCTGAGGTTGGTCGCACCGGCGCTCAGGCCGTCACCGAGGCCGCTCACGGTGCCCTGAACGCCGTCCGCCGCCTTGCCCAGACCACCCATCGCGGCCGCACCGAGACCCGCCGCCGCGCCGCCCAGACCGGCTGCTGCCGTGCCCAGACCGCCGAGGCCACCACTGAAGAGGCCGCCGAGGGTGGAAGCGTTCAGGCCGAACTTGCCGGCCTGCTGGCCGATCATGCCGAGCATGAGCGGCAGGATCATCTGCATCATGCCCTGCACGCCGCCGCGGCTGGCGCCGGTCTGCTGCGCGAGGCCCTGCACGGTGTCGTCGAGGCGGTTACCGAGCAGCTGCGGCAGCAGCGCCGTGCCCTTCTGCCGCAGGGTGGTGAGGCTGTCAGGGGCGGCGAGCAGGTCCTGCGGCGTGCCGTGCGGCACCTGCGCGGCGAGGTCCAGCACGTGCTGCGCGCCGGCGGTCGTGGCGACCTTGTCGGTGATGACCTTGAGCTGCGCGGGCAGCACGGCCTGGCCGATCTGCTGCGCCTGCGCGGCGTCGAGGCCGAGCACGCCGCCCAGCCGTTCCATGACCGGGCCGTTCAGCTGGCTTCTGAAGAGTTCGAGAAAGTCCATGGTGGTGTTCTCCTTGTGGCGCTCCTGAGGGCGGAGTCGCCGGTCCTGCGTCTGGTTGAGTTCCGTCCGTCCGAGTTGAGCGGCATGACGATCGTTCCCCGATGAGTGGCTTCCCAGTTCAGGCTAGCAAGGATGTGAGAGGCCTGAGACAAATGTGGAGTATCCGTCATTTATGTTTCCTTACGGCTGCAGGTGCAGCCAGCGCGGGGGGATTGACATTCAGGTATGGCGTTCCGGCGCGGCCCGCTACAGTGAGTGCATGACCACCACCCCCCCCCTGCGCGTGCTGCTGACCGGCGCGTCCGGCGAGGTCGGCACGGCCCTGCGCCACGGCCTGCACGGCACCTTCGACCTGATCCTCACGGACCTGAACCCCCCCGCCGACCTGCAGGCGCACGAAACGTACCGTCAGGCCGACCTGCAGGACCCCGAACAGGTCCGGGCCGCCATGGCGGGCGCGCAGGCCGTGATCCACCTGGGCGGCATCGCCAACGAGCACCGCTACGACCGCATCCGCGCCGTGAACATCGACGGCACGCAGCACGTCCTGCAGGCCGCGCACGAGCACGGCGTCACGCGCGTCGCCTTCGCGTCCAGCATCCACACGGTCGGCTACTACCCGCGCAGCGAGCAGGTCAGCCCCGACATGCCGGTCCGCCCCGACACGTTCTACGGCGTCAGCAAGGTGGCGGGCGAGGCGCTGGGCCGCATGTACTGGGAACGTCACGGCCTGGAATTCGTGTCGGTCCGCATCTGCTCGTTCCTGCAGCGCCCGGAGTACGAACGCAACCTCAGCACGTGGCTCAGCCCCCGGGACGCCGTGCAGCTGTTCCGGCAGGCGATCACCGCGCCCCGCGTCGGCTACCTGACGGTGGCGGGCATCAGCGGCAACACGCGCGCCTGGATGACCCGCGACGGCTGGGACACCCTCGGGTACGTCCCGGAGGACGACGCCGAAACCTACCTGCAGGCCGTTCAGGGCCGCACGCAGGGCGCGCAGGGCAGCCGCACCGAGTCCAACCAGGGCGGCGTGTTCACCGAGCCGGACTACGTGGGCCTCGCCGCGACCGAACCGCGCTCCTGATACGATTTTGAGCTGAACTTTTGGAGTTCAGCCGAGCGAAGCGAGCACCAAAAAATACGGTTTTGAGGAGGTGGAAGCGGGCAAGCGTCCTGCAGGGCGCTGTTTTGCCCAAGAAGGGATGTCGGTGCTTTTCCCGGCATCCCTGGAATCGGATCAAACCCGTATGACCCGCACGCGGGCAGGACAGGAGAGGGGGCCACCCGCGCGCGCGGCATGTGGCCCCCTCTCCTGCGGCTCTCCCGGTTGCGGCACCGGTCCAGCGGTGACGCGAGCCGCATGGCGCGAGCACCGGCAGACCGGCGGGCGGATCACTTCATGGTCTTGCTGATGAGGGCGTTGCTGTAGAAGTCCGTCGCCTTGAAGGTCGCAGGGAGCTTCCCGGAGCGCTGCAGGTACGCGACGGCCTTGCTCCACCCGGCCGGGTCGCTGAACCCCAGGCCGTTCTGACGCGTCGCGGCGGACTGCATCAGCGGCACGCTGGCCTTCAGCACGTCGAGGTTCCCGCCGCCCGACCCGAACACCGGCTGCGCCACCCGGAACGCCTGCGCGCTGCTGGCGACCGTGAACTTCAGGCCGCGCTGCGCGGCACGCACGACGCGCTTGGCGATGTCGCCCGTCAGGGTCTTGCCGGTCGTCATGAGGCCCACGCCGACCATCGGGTACGCGCCCGTCACGTCGAGCGTGTCGGCCTTGATGCCCGCCGCCGCGAGCTGCACCACCTCGTTGTTCACGTAGCCGACGGCGGCGTCCACCTTGCCGCTGCGGACCGCTTCCAGCTGCGTGAACCCGATGCTGGCGAGGCGGATGTCGCTCTCCTTGAGTTTCGCGGCGTCCAGCAGGGCGCCCAGCGCGAAGTAGCTGCTGCCGAACGTGCCGGGAATGCCGACCGTGCGGCCCTTGAGGTCCGCGGCCGAGTTGATGTTCCTGGCGGGCAGGCTGAAGACCGTGACGGGAATCTTCTGGTACATCGCCATCACGTACCGGACGTCGGCGCCCTGCGCGCGCGCGAAGATGGCGTCCTCGGGATCGCCGACCACGAAGTCCAGCTTGCCCTGCAGCAGCAGCGGCATGAGTTCCGACACGTAGCCGTGCTGGTACTTGACGTTCAGGCCCTCGGCCTTGAAGTACCCGAGCCTGTCGGCGACGTAGAACGGCGTGAACTGCACGTTCGGGATGTACCCCAGCCCGATGTTCACGGTGCGGGTCGCCTGCGCGGACGCGGCGGGCGCGAGCGCCAGGGACAGGGCGAGCAGACCGGACAGACGGATGGCGAAACGGTTCCTGTTTGAATGCATGACGTGTACCGGCCTGCACGGGACGCAGGTCGGCCTCCTCCTTCTCTCATCCGGACTGTGCCCGCGACGTGCGCGGGGGAACCGTCGGCCCCGGAATCTCACCGGGTCGGGCCGCGCCGTACCGCATCTGGCGCTGGCTTCGCGGGCTGAGGCGCGGGGTGTCCCGCGACCGTCACCGCCGGTAGGGCGTTTCACCCTGCCCCGAAGGATGGCTTTCGCCACTCATGAATATACCGGGCGGCGCGGGACGCACTGTCTGAAAGGTCAGGGTTTCCCGGCGGGCGAGGCAGATACAGTACGGGTGTGTTCCTGCTGCGCCGCCCCACCCCTGCCGCCGTGCAGGCCTTCCTGCACGCCCAGCGCCGCTCGGGACTCACGTACCCCGAGGTGGGCGGGACGCGCGGCGGGCCTCTCCCGGCCGGGTACGCGCACGACCGGCACCGGGCGCTGCTGGGGCACGGCGCGGACTGTTACGCGCGGGCGCGGGACGCGCTGAACTCCTGGCAGATGTTCAGGACCGGGTGGATCACGCTGTGCACGCCGGACGCGGCGTTCCGGGAGGGCGAGACGCTGGTGGTGCAGGTCGCGCACCTGGGCTTCTGGAGCCTGATCGCGGACCGGGTGGTGTACACCGTGGACGAGGAGCGCGTGTGCGCCTTCGGGTACGGGACGCTGGACGGGCACGCCGAGCAGGGCGAGGAACGGTTCACGGTCCGGTTCGCTCCCGGCGGGGAGGTGTGGTTCGAACTGCTGGCCTTCTCTCGGCCCAGGCACCCGCTCGCGCGGCTGGGCGGGCCGGTCGTGCGCGCGTTGCAGCGGCGCGCGGCGCGCAGTTACACGGCCGCGATGCGCCGGGCCGTGAACGGCTGACCCGGCCTCCCCTGCCCCGCCTTCCTTCTCCTTCCGGCCGGGTCAGTGCTGGCGGCGGCCGCGCAGCACGCGGCGTTCCAAGCTGCCGACGAGCTGGTTGAGCGTCACGCCGAGCAGGACCAGCAGCACGATGGCGGCGTACTGGCGGGGGCCGTTGTAGTACGCGCGCGCCTGATTCACCGCGAAGCCGAGGCCCGGCTGGTTGCTCACGAATTCCCACACGACCGCGCCGATCAGCGCGAGGCTCAGGGAGAGGCGCATGCCGCCCAGCATCACGGGGAGTGCACCGGGCAGTTCGAGGTGCAGCAGGCGCTGCCAGCTGCCGGCACGCAGGCTGCGGAACAGTTCCTGGTACCCGCGGTCCACCTCGCGCACGCCGACCATGACGGAGATCATGACGGGATAGAAGGCGCTGAGTGCCGACACGAGCACGGCGGGCAGCACCCCGAAGCCGAGGGCCGTGATGAGGATCGGGGCGAGCACCACGACGGGCGTGCTCTGGCTCGCGACGAGGAAGGGGCTCAGGAAGCGTTCCAGCCAGTGCGAGCGGCCGAGCGGGTAGCCGATCAGGAGGCCGACGAGCGTGCCGAGCAGCGCGCCGAGGATGGCCGTGCGGGCCGTGAACCACAGCTGCGGGAGGAGTTCGGTGTGCGCCCTGAGCAGCTCGGTCCACACGAGGGTCGGGGCGGGCAGCAGGAACGGCTGGTGCAGCGTCACGGCGATCAACTGCCACAGCAGCAGGCCGAGCAGGACGGCCAGGGCGGGCCACAGCCACCCGAGGGGCGGGCCGCGCCTTGCGTCCTCGCGCAGGCGGGTGCTGTCGCCCTCGCCGAGCAGGGCGCGCAGTTCCGCTTCGAGGCCCTCGGTGTACGCGCTCGCGCGGCCCTGGCGGGCGGTGTCGAGCACGCGGACGATGCGGCCGTCGCGCAGCACGGCGACCCGGTCGGCGAGGTACGTGGCCTCACGGATGGAGTGCGTGACGAGGACGGTGGTGCGGCCGGTCTTGTCGTGCAGGTGCAGCAGTTCGTCGTTGAAGCGTTCGCGGACGAGCGCGTCGAGGGCCGCGAACGGCTCGTCGAGCAGCAGCACGTCGCCCGACTGCGCGAGTGCCCGCGCGAGGGCCACGCGGGCGCGCATCCCGCCGGACAGCTGCGCGGGGTAGTACGCGCCGAAGTCGTTCATGCCGACGAGTTTCAGGGCGGCGTCCGCGCCGAGCTGGCCGAGGTTCAGGTCGGCGGGCAGGCGCACGTTGGCGAGCGCCGTCCGCCACGGCAGCAGCCGGTAATCCTGGAACACGAAGGCGGGCGGCGTGCTGACCCGCACCTGTCCCGCCTCGGGCGTCAGGAGGCCGCCGATGACGCGCAGCAGGGTGCTCTTGCCGCCGCCGCTCGGGCCGATCAGGGCGAGGAACTCGCCGCGCCGCACCTGCAGGTTCACGTCGTCCAGAATGACGGTGCCGCCCAGCCGGACGCGCACGCCGCTCAGTTCGATGGCGTTCCCGCCGTCCTGGCCGGGCGTCACGTGAGCCGCCCGCGCGTGTTGACGAGAATCACGCCGCCCACCGCGATCAGGCCGCCCAGCACGCTCAGCAGGGCGGGCGTCTCGTGCAGCCACAGCCACGCGATCAGGATGGCGAACACCGGGCTGACGTAAAGGAAGCTGGTGGTGCGGCCCGCCCCGACCCGCGAGATCGCGAAGGTCCAGCTGAGGTACGCGAGCGCGGACGGGAACACGCCCAGGTACACGACCGCGAGGTGCGCGCGCACGGGCGCCTGCGCGAGCTGCGCGCCGAGGCCCGGCAGGAAGACCAGCATGGGGATCGTCCCGGCGATCAGGCTCCAGACCGTGAACTGCGCGGGCGGCACGCGTTTCAGGATGGGCCGCTGGAACACGAAGTACACACTGGTGAAGAGGGCCGCCGCGAGGATCAGCAGGGCGCCCTGCGTGAAGCTGAGAGCACCCTGGGTGGGGGCGTGCAGGCTGCTCAGGCCTTGCGTCGTGGCGTGCAGGCCGCTCAGGCCTTGCGTCGTGGCGTGCAGACTGCCGGGGTTGCCGAGCACGATCAGGGTGACGCCCGCCAGGCTGACGGCCGTGCCGATCCACCCGGTCGCGTTGAGGCGCTCGCCGCTGAAGCGGGCCGCGAGGAGCGCCGTGAAGACCGGCCCGGCCGCGATGATGAGGCTGGCCGTCCCGGCGGGTACGCTCAGCTCCCCGATGTTCAGGAGCACGTGGTACAGCGAGATGCCGCACACGCTGACCGCCAGGATGCGCAGCGCGTCCGGGCGGGACGGGAGCGGGAAGCGCTTCAGGACCGCGTACCCGCCCAGCACGGCGCTCGCCACCAGGAAGCGGTACAGCGCGAGGTGTTCGGGCGTGAAGGCGCGCAGGCCCTCGCGGATGCCCGCGAAGGCGGACGCCCAGAACACGATGGTGAACAGCACGGCCCCCAGGCTCAGCGGGTCGAAGCGGGCGGGGCTGCTGGCGGCCTTGGCAATCGGGGCGGCGGACGACTTCACGCTGGCAGGCTAGCACCGCCCGGCAGGACCGGCGCACGGGCGGGCCAGCGGGCGTGGGCGCGGCGGGACGCGGCATGAAGGGAAGCTTCACCCTTCGCGGCGCGCCACACACCCGTTCGCGCTACGCTGGGGACTGCGGAGGTCAGCATGGATACAAACGTAGGTCAGGAGCAGCGAATCATCTCGGGTGCCGCCGGTGGGCTGCTCGCCCTTCTCGGCGCGCGCAAGCGCGGCCCGCTGGGACTGCTGATGGCAGCGGCAGGCGGGTACCTCGTGTACCGCGCCGCGACCGGCAACGACCCGGTGATGCAGGCGGCGGGCGGCGGCACGGTCGCCAGCAAGCCGATCTTCGTGGAGCACAGCGTCGTCATCGACCGGCCCGCGCAGCAGGTGTACGACTACTGGCGCAAGCTGGAGAACCTGCCGCACATCATGAGCCACCTGGAGTCCGTGACGGTCCTCGACGACCGCCGCAGCCGCTGGGTCGCGAAGGCGCCGCTCGGCAGTCACGTGGAGTGGGAAGCGGAGATCGTGAACGACAAGCCCGGCGAGCGCATCGGCTGGCACAGCCTGCCCGGCGCGACCGTCGACAACGCGGGCAGCGTGCAGTTCGAGTCGCTGGCGGGCGGCGGGACGCGCGTACACGTCGCGCTCAGCTACCGTCCCCCGGCCGGGCCGCTCGGCGCGGCGGTCGCGAAGATGTTCGGCAGCGAGCCGAGCCAGCAGATCGCGGAGGACCTGCAGAAGTTCAAGCAGGCCTTCGAACAGAGCAGCAGCAAGAACTGATCCGGTTTTGAGCTGAACTTTTGGAGTTCAGCCGAGCGAAGCGAGCACCAAAAAGTACGGTTTTGAGGAGGTGAAAGCGGGCAAGCGTCCTGCAGGGCGCTGTTTTGCCCAAGAAGGGATGTCGGTGCTTTTCCCGGCATCCCTGGAATCGGATCAAGACCGTATCAGGCAGGCACGAAGGCGCGGGCACGGGGATTCCTCCTGTGTCCGCGCCTTCTCGTGCCGGGGTCAGCTGCGGCGGGAGCGGCGGGCGTCGCGGGCGGAGCGGAGTTCTTCGAGCACGAACACCAGGATGTTCAGCGCGTAGATCGCGGCGAGCAGCGTCACCAGGAACGCGCCGAGGCCCGCTCCGGCCGAGCCGAGAAGCGCGCCGGACGGGATCAGGCCGCGCCGTCCGGCCAGGACGGCCAGCGTGAGTGCCCAGCCGAGCAGCAGCACGCTGCCCCACGCGCCTTCCAGCAGGGCCGAGCCGGGCAGCAGCAGGGCCGTCAGGCGGTACAGCGGCGGGCGTCCGGCGGCGTGACCGGCCGGGAGGCGCGGCACGGCGAGCCACAGGATGCTGGCGGTCAGCAGGGCCAGCAGCAGCGTCACCCACATCCACTGCAGCGGGCGCGGCAGGCCGGTCGGGAGGCCGTTCAGGACGTTCCACGGGTCGCGCAGCAGGCCCAGGACGGAGCTGCCGGGCGGCGTGTCGAGCGCCTGGATGAGCGTCTGCTGGTCCGGGTAGCATAGCCGCGGCTGGTTGGAGCGCTGGCTCTCCTGGAAGGCCGTCTCGGGCGATTGCGGGTGCAGGCCCAGGTTGTACGAGGCGGGCACCTGGCCGGGGTCCAGCGCGAGCGCCTGCCGGTAACTGTCGCGGGCCTGGGCGGTGTCGCCGCCCACGCCGGACAGCACGCCGAGGTTGTTCTGGATGCAGGCGGAGGGGGCCGTGCCGGCACGGGCGTACGTCTGGCGGGCGGTGGCGGTGTCCCCGTCGAGCTGCGAGGCGAGGCCGCGGATGAGGGCGATGTCGGCCGCGTTGCCGCTCAGGGCGAGGCGGTCGAGGCCGTCGTAGAACCACGCGCCGCCGTACGTGCCGGCCGTGAGGGCCGGGGAGAGCAGGCGCGCGTTGACGCGGCCCGTCCACACCCACGCGGACAGGCTGATGAGCAGGCCGAGCAGCAGCGCGACGAGCACCAGTTTCTCGCCGAAGCCCGCGTAGCCGAGCGTGATGCGCCGCGCGCGGGACAGCGGGTGCCGCAGCCAGCTGCGCCAGCGGCCGCCGAGCGGCGCGAGGTCCTCGCCCTGCACGCGCCAGTAGTGCACGGCGTACCCGCTGAGGGCGGCGAGGATGGCGAGCAGCAGCGCGGCCGCCAGCAGGCGCGACGCGGCCTGCAGGATGAGCAGCGAGCCGGGTCCGAGGTTGTAGAGCGTCCCGGCGGACAGGTCGTGGGAGAACTGCCGCCACTCGTCGGCCTCCCCGCCACGGTCCTGCGCGTCGAGGATGCGGGCGTAGCGGGCGTACAGTTCCGGGTAGCCCTGGAAGCGCGGTGAGACGAGGCGCAGGTAGCGGATCCAGGCCTCGGCGCGGCGGAGTTTGTTCTGGGCGAGCAGGGTGTTCAGTTCGCCGAGCGGGTCGCCGTACGCGCGCAGTGCGTCCTGGCTGACGGTGAGGGCCGGGTCGTAGCCGCGTGCCGCCCAGTCGCTCGCGGCGCGGTCAAGGGAGAGGTCGGCAGCGGCGGGGTAGCCGGCCGCGTCGAGTTGCGCGGCGAGCTGCACGGACGCCGCGAACGGCACCTCGGCCGTCACGGCGCGCTGCGCGGCCGAGATGGCGCCGTAGCGGTCGCCGCGCAGTTCGGAGAGGCGCGCGAGACGCAGGTTCAGGAAGGGGTTGGCGGGGTCCTGCTGGCTCGCCTGCACGAGCTGCGACTGCGGGACGACGCTGGCGGCGCGGGCGAGCCAGCCGGTCACCTGCGGGTCGGGCGGGAGGACCACGCGGCCCTGGATCTGCATCTCGGCGACCGTGAAGGTCTGCCGGACGCTGCCGAACCCGGCGGTGGCCTGCAGCGTGCCGCCCCCGCCGTCCAGGGCGGACACCTCGCCGGGGAAGTCCAGCCGGACGCGCTGTTCGCCGTCGTCGGCGTAGCCGTACAGGGCGGGGCCGACGGCGAGCCACGTCAGGCCGTCCTGGCGGAGCGGGCCGCTGATCGGGCCGAGTTCCGGCGGGTACGTGCGGGTCCAGGTGGTCAGGCCGTCGTCGTTCTGGTACGTGAGGGTGCGGGCGTCGAGGGCGGCGTCCGCACCCGCGAGGCCCGCGCCGAGCAGGCCGAGCGTGGCGGCCAGCGCGGCGAGGCCGCCCCGGAAGGCGGCCAGGGGGCGGCGGGCGCGGCGCGGCGCGGGACGCGTCAAGTGGTGGCCTTCCCCCCCGCGTCCTGGCCGGGGTCAGGTTGCAGCAGCATGTGCACGGCGCGCGCCGCCATCACGGCCCCGCCCGCCAGGAATTCCGCGAGGCCGCGGTGCAGCAGCAGCGAGAACGCCACCCCGATGACCAGCATGCAGGCGGCCGCGAAGGGAATGGCGTTCAGCTTGAGGCGTTTCTGCAGGGTCGCCTTGTACAGCGGGATGATGAGCAGCGTGACGATGAAGGTGGGCGTGGCCGTGAGGGGCGCGGCGCCCATGAAGGCCCCGTTGAACGGTGCGATGCCGCCCCCGCCGGAGAAGCGGAAGTAGACGGGGTAGCAGTGGCCGAGCGTGACTCCCGCCACGGCCAGCCACGTGTACTGCGGGGCGTAGTGCTGCGTCACGACGGCCGCCAGGATGCCCTTGCCGATGTCGAGGGCCGTCACGATGATGGCGGGCCACAGGCCGTACTGCCGGTACGTGCCGCTGCCGCCGGGCAGGTCCTTGTCGCGGATGTCGCGGCCCCGCAGGCGCGAGTACAGCACGCCGAACACCAGCGAGCCGAGCAGATACGAGAGCAGCAGAACGAGGACGGCGACCATGACGGACAGTCTAGAGGGAATCGGGGACGGGGGTCAGCGGAGCAGGAACAGCGAGCCGAGGACGGCCAGCACGACGAGGTACCCGATGCCGGACAGCACGAGCGTGACGGCGGCCTGAACGGTGTCGCGCAGGTTCATGCTGGACTGCACGGCCAGGAAGCCGAAGTACACGGTGACGAGGCTGAGGAGCCAGCTGACGAGCCAGCCGAGGACGGGGATCACGCCGATGACGGTGCTGACGATGCTGATCGGCACGAAGAACAGCGCGAAGGTGTACGCCACTTCGGGGTACGTGCCGGTGCCCTTGAAGATGCCGCGCCCGACGAGGTACACGAGGCCCGTGAAGATCCCGAAGCCGAGGATCGTCTGGACGAGGCGGCTGAAGAACTGCCCGAGGACGGTCACGTCGGAGTGGAAGACCGCGAAGAAGCCCGCGATGAGGCCCGAGACGAGGGCGGCGAGCAGGACGTAGATGGCGGCCTCGCGGGTGCCGCCGCGGCGTTCGAAGCGTTCGAAGGCGGCGACGCTCGGCTGGGAGAGCACGGCGACGCTCTGCGGGAACATGTCCTGGATGGTGGCCTGCGGGTTGGGCTGCGTCATGGTTCCTCCGGTGGGGTGGTGTGCCTGAGTGCAGCATACGGGGTGGCGGGGCGGGGCGCGTCATCCGAACGGTGGAGGGGCGTGATGCGGCGGGACGTGAAGGTTGGGTGAGGGAGCGCGTGTGCCGCAGACCACACAGACAATACGTCCATGCCGTAAAATGAACGGATGCTCAGGGTAGAGTCAGAGTACAGACCGGCAGGAGACCAGCCGACCGCCATCCGCAGCCTGGTAGAAGGCCTGGAGTCCGGACTGCGCTCCCAGACGCTGCTCGGCGCCACCGGCACCGGCAAGACGTACACCATGGCCAAGGTCATCGAGGAGACGGGCCGCCCCGCCCTCATCATGGCCCCCAACAAGATCCTCACGGCGCAGCTCGCCAGCGAGTTCCGCGAGTTCTTCCCCGGCAGCGCCGTGGAGTTCTTCATCTCGTACTACGACTACTACCAGCCGGAAGCGTACGTGCCGGGCAAGGACCTCTTCATCGAGAAGGACGCCAACATCAACCACGAGATCGAGCGCCTGCGGCACTCCGCCACCCGCAGCCTCCTGACGCGGCCCGACACCATCGTCGTCGCCAGCGTCAGCTGCATCTACGGCCTCGGCGACCCCGAAGAGTACCGCGCGCTGAACCTCGTGCTGAAGGCCGGCGAACCGATCGGGCGCGACGCGATCCTGGAGCGGCTCGTGACCATGCAGTACGAACGCAACGACATCGAACTCGCGCCCGGCCGCTTCCGCGCCAAGGGCGACACCCTGGAGATCTGGCCCAGCTACGACGAGCAGCCGCTGCGCCTCGAACTGTGGGGCGACGACCTCGAACGCATCCAGGTGGTGCACCCCGTCAGCGGCGACGCGCTCGCCACGCTCGACGCGACTGTCGTGTACCCCGCCAAGCACTACGTGGCGTCCGCCGGGAACGTGGAGCGGGCCATCGTCACCATCCAGCAGGAACTCGACGAGCGCCTCGAGTACTTCCGCAGCATGGGCAAACTGCTCGAAGCGCAGCGCATCAAGGAACGCACCCTGTACGACCTGGAGATGCTGAAGGTCCTCGGGTACTGCTCCGGCATCGAGAACTACTCGCGGCACATCGACGGGCGCGCGTCGGGCGCCACGCCGTACACCATGCTCGACTACTTCCCCGACAACTTCATCACGTTCATCGACGAGTCGCACGTCACCGTCCCCCAGATCGGCGGGATGGCGAACGGCGACCGCGCCCGCAAGCAGACGCTGGTGGATTACGGTTTCCGCCTCCCCTCGGCGCTCGACAACCGCCCCCTGAACTTCCAGGAGTTCCTGGAAAAGACCGGGCAGACGGTGTACGTGTCCGCCACGCCCGGCCCGTACGAGCGCGAGGTGAGCGACAACACCGCCGACCAGATCATCCGCCCCACCGGTCTCGTCGACCCGCAGGTGACGGTGCGTCCCATCCAGGGACAGATCGAGGACCTGCTGGGCCGCATCCGGCAGCGGGCAGGCATCGGGGAGCGGGTGCTCGTCACGACGCTCACCAAACGCATGAGCGAGGACCTCAGCGAGTACCTGCTGGAGAAGGGCGTCCGCGCCCGCTACATGCACAGCGACATCGACGCGGTCGAACGGCAGGTCATCATCCGCGACCTGCGCCTCGGGCATTACGACGTGCTGATCGGCATCAACCTGCTGCGCGAGGGCCTCGACCTGCCGGAAGTGAGTCTGGTCGCCATTCTGGACGCCGACAAGCCCGGCTTCCTGCGCAGCGAACGCGCCCTCATCCAGACGATCGGCCGCGCCGCCCGCAACCTGAACGGCGAAGTCATCCTGTACGGCGACACCATCACGCCCGCCATGCAGTACGCGATGGACGAGACGCGCCGCCGCCGAGAGAAGCAGACCGCGCACAACCTCGAACACGGCATCACGCCCACCAGCATCAAGAAGACCGTCCGTGACGTGATCCGCGGCGAGGAGGAAGCCGAACTGCCCACGGGCGGCACGCTCGCCGAAGGCAAGGACGCGCTCACCATGCAGCTCACGGACCTGGAGCTCGACATGTGGCAGGCGTCCGAGGACCTGGATTTCGAGCGGGCCGCGTCCCTGCGCGACCAGATCCGCGCCATCGAGGCGAAACTGCAGGGCAAGGAGTTCTCGCAGCCCACCATCCCCGGCCAGAAGGTCCGCAAGCGCGGCCGCCGCTGACCCCTCCCCCACCCGCCTGACGCCCTGCCCGGTCACGGCCCCTCTGTGCGGGGCTGGCCTGCCGGGCGCGGGTGTGGTCTGCTGGGGGCATGAATCTCCTGGTGCTGGGCGGAACGCAGTTCGTGGGGCGGCACATCGTGGAAGCGGCAGTGGAGGCGGGGCACAGCGTGAGCGTGTTCACGCGCGGGGTGTCACCGGACGACCTGCCGCCCGGCGTGACGCGCCTGCGCGGCGACCGGGACGGCGGCCTGGACGCCCTGCGGGACGGGTCGTGGGACGCGTGCGTGGACGTGAGCGGGTACGTGCCGCGCGTGGTGCGGCAGAGTGCGGAGCTGCTGCGGGGCCGGGTGGGACGCTACCTGTTCATCAGCACGGTGAGCGTGTACGCGCCCGGGCCGCGCGACTGGACGCCGGAGGACGCGCCGCTGCAGGAGCTGGACGACCCGGCCACGGAGGACGTCCAGGCCGCGTACGGGGGCCTGAAGGTCCTGTGCGAGCGCGTGGTGAACGAGGTGTTCGGGGAGCGTGCGACGCACGTCCGGCCGCACATCGTGGCGGGGCCGTGGGATCACACGCGGCGGTTCACGGCGTGGCCGGAAGCGCTCGCGGCGGGCGGGCCGGTCCTCGCGCCGGGCGACGGGAGCGACCCGGTGCAGTACGTGGACGCGCGGGACCTCGCGGCGTTCGTGCTGCGCCTCCTGACGGACGGCACGCCCGGCACCTTCAACGCGGCGGCCGGGAGCCGCTCGTGGCACGCGTTCCTGAACGGGGTGGCCGAGGGCGTCCGGTCACAGTCGGAGCTGGCGTGGACACCCGCCGCCGAACTCGCGGAACGCGGGCTGGGGTGGGCGGAGGTGCCGCTGTTCGTGCCGCGCGCGCTGGACGTGACGGGCCTCATGCGGGTGGACGTGTCGTGGGCGGAACGGGCGGGCCTGCGCTGCCGTCCGCTGGAGGAGACGGCGCGTGACACGCTGGCATGGAGCGTCACGCGGCCCGCCGGGGAGCGGCCCGTGCCGGGTATCCTCGCCGCGCGGGAAGCGGGACGGTGAGCGCCGCGTGACGGGAGGGACGACCTGGCGGGTGTCGGTGTTCGTGGGCGTGAGCCTGGACGGCTTCATCGCGCGGGCCGATCACGGCCTGGAGTGGCTGGACGCCGTGCGCACCGACCCGCCCGAGGACACCGGGTACGCGGCCCTGATGGCGTCCGCGGACGCGGTCGTGATGGGACGACGCACGTACGACGCGGTGCTGGGCTTTCCCGGGTGGCCCTTCGCGAGACAGCGGGTGACGGTCCTCACGCACCGCCCGCCGCCAGGGAGCGCGCACGGCGAGACGTTCGCGCAGGGGCCGCTGCCGGACGTGCTGGACAGCCTGCGGGCAGGCGGGGCGAGGCACGTGTACCTGGACGGCGGCGTGACGGTCCGGCAGGGCCTCGCGGCGCGGCGCGTGACGCACCTCACGCTGTCGTGGGTGCCCGTGCTGCTGGGGCGCGGCGTACCGCTGTTCGGGCCGGACGTGCCGGAGGGCGCGTGGACCCTCACGGGCAGCCAAGCGTTCCCGAGCGGGCTGGTGCAGGCGACGTACGAGGCGCGAGGCACCTGAGGCGGTGTTGATCCTATTTCAGGGACGCCGGGAACAGCGAAGGCATCCCTTCTTGGGCAGGACGGACGCCCTGCAGGACGCCTGCCCGCTTCCATCTCCTCAACACCGTACTTCTTGTATGCCGTCCGCTCTGCTGCACTCCAGGCGGTCAGCCATCCGGTGTTACTTCTCGCCGATGTACTTGCCCCAGCCTTCGCGCATCTGCGCGAACTGCCCGTAGGCGTAGAAGCCGAAGCTGGGTGCGCGGGGCGGCATGCGCAGCGGCATCTGCGCCTCGTCGGGCGTGCGGCTGCCCTTGCGCTGGTTGCAGATGCGGCAGGCGGTGACGACGTTGTCCCAGCCGTGCCGTCCGCCGCGTGAGCGGGGGTGCACGTGGTCGATGGTGAGGTCCTCGCGGGACCCGCAGTACTGGCAGACGAAGTGGTCGCGGCGCAGGACGTTGCGGCGGTTGAAGGGAATGGGGTGGGCGCGGGGGCGGCGCACGTAGCGGCGCAGGCGGATGACGCTCGGGACGAGCAGTTCGGTGCTGGGCGAGCGCACGACGTCGCTGCTCTCCTCCAGCACTTCGGCCACGCCGTACTGCACGAGGGTGATGGCGCGCTTGGCGCTCGTGACGTGGAGAGGTTCGTACGAGGCGTTCAAAACAAGCACGCGCGGGGTGCTTAGATTCACCGCCGCGCGTGCCGGGCCCGTCACCTCTGGGGTGGTTGGCTCCGTCGTTGCTCTTGGCGTTATCCCGTTCACACGGAAAGTTTAGCGCGTTTGGGTCAGAGCAGTGTTGCGCACAATGGCTTACGCGTCCTGCCTTGCTGCCAGCGCCACACTCATGACTGTTCGGCGCACTCATGAAGGTTCACGTAGGCGTGGCGACGGGTGCGGGACAGAGGCGTGCGGCGGTCCGGCCCGGTGCCGGTTCATGGGCAGATGCTGCGTCAGCTCACTGCAGGTGGACGGGGGGCCGGTAGACTGTGCGCATGACACCTGTACTCGTTCCGCTGACCACCCCCGATGAGGTCGAGACCTTCCTCGCCGAGAACCCGCTGTCCGGCGTGTTCAAGGCGGGCACCTGCCACAAGACCATGCAGGGCTTCGGGGTGCTGGAGACGTTCCTGAAGGACCACGATCTGCCGATCGGGTTCATTCGCGTGGTGGACTGGCGTCCGGCGTCGAACCACGTGGCGGCGCGGACGGGCATCACGCACCAGTCGCCGCAGCTGATCGTGTTCCGGGACGGCGAGCCGGTCTTCGACGTGGACAACTGGGACATCACGCCGGAGGCGCTGGAGCCGGTCTTCGCGACGCTGGTGCCCGCGCGCGGCGAGGCGGCGGCGGTCGTGGCTGGAAGCGCGGCGGGCAGCGTGGAGCCGTACAAGGCGCTGATGCGGGCCTTCCTGGACGGGCAGCTGCCCGACTGGGCCTTCCAGGACCAGTACGTGAACATGTTCCGTGACGACGCGTCGCTGCGCAGCAAGCGGGAGTTCGAGCTGCTGTCGAACCTGTTCGGGGATCCGGACGCGTACCACGGTGGGCTGCATCAGCTGGGCGCGCCGCAGGAGCGCGGGAACCTGAAGGAGCGCGTGCAGGAGCTGCTTTCGGCCCTGTAAGCGTCCCGTAAGAGGCCTTGAGGTGAGATGGGTGAGTCTGAACAGGCTCACCCGTTTCTCGTGTGTGCCTGCCTCCTGCCGCCCGGGCGTGTCGTGCGGCGGGGTGTCGGCGTTCGTCTGCTGCGGTGTCTGGGCGTGTTCCGTGCCGGCCCGCATTCGTCCCCCTGCCCCTGATGCGAAAATTGCCGCAGCCTCGGGGGCCGAGATCCATTAGGATTTGTTAACTATGTCTCATGTCTGGCTGCCACTCCCCACGGATCAAGCCGTTTACGACGGACTGTCCACCGACCATTACCCGTGGACGGAGGTGTACACCGACCTGAGTCTGCGGCCACAGTTCAGTGGCGTGCTGGACGTCCGGCAGAGCGGCGCGGCCGGGCGCTTCCTGTGGGTGAACGGCGAGCTGCGCGGCGGCTTCGGCCAGGAAGGCGAGCTGGACGTGCGGGTGCTGCCCAGCACCTTCGCGCGCGCCACCGTGAGCCTCACCCCGCTCGACCCGGCCCTCGCGCAGCTCGTGTGGTCCTGCCGGGACGGGGACCTCGTGTCCCTGCCCATCGAGTGGCCGGACGCGCGCGACCTGTTCGCGTCGCGCCGCTTCCGGGGCGCGCTGCTCGGCGCGAACAGCTGCAGCTTCTGGGAGGACGGCCGCCTCGTCGCCGGGAACGTCCCGCGTCCCGGCGAGCCGCTGCAGACCGTGACGCCGCGCGCACGCTACACGCACGCGGACCTGGAGGTCTTCTGGTCGCTGGTCATGTCGGCCAGCGCCTCCCGCCTGCCGCTCACCGAGGCGTGGCGGCAGGCAGCGTCGCGTCTGGCAGACACGCACCCCTGCCTAGACCCCTTCGCGCGCGAAGTGTGGCTGGACGGCACGACCGTGCACTCCGACCCGGAAGTCCCGGTGGCGGAACTGCGGGCCGCGATGCTCGACCAGTACCGCACGATGACGGCCCTGCACGGCGTCGCGCCGCGCAGCATCCCCATGCCGGAGGCACGCAGCCACCCGCTGTGGGCGACTTCAGGACTGGACGAATGACCGTGCGCGCCCGGCAGGACCACGGCATGCCCGTGCGGTCTGAACGGGCCACCCCAGAAACGACAGGAGCGATATGAGTGCAGAACTGGATTACCCCGCCTGGCCGCCCGGCCTGACCGACCAGACCCCGCTGCCCTTCATGTACTGGCGCGTGATGCACGTCGTGGACGGCCGCCGCAGCATCGAGAAGCTCTCCACGACCCTCGGCCTGAAGGAACCGCAGCTGCGGCAGGCGCTGACCGAGGTCCGCAACTGGCTCGGACGTGCCGCCGTCCGTGAACAGCCGCTCACCGGGGAACTGGAGAAGGCGCTGCGGCAGGCGCTCGTGAGCGTGGTCGGCCCGATGGGCGAACTGATGATCGACGACGCGCTGGACGACCTTCCCGAACAGACGACCCTCTCGGCCCTGGTGTCGAGTCTCAACACCCAGCTCAGCGAACCGCACAGCCAGGCCCTGGCACGCATCCTACGCAGCAGAGGAATTGCATGAAATACACCGTGGTCATCCGTCAGCCTGTTCCCGAAGCCATTCTGGGTGAACTCACCCGGGAACTCAGCAAGCAGTTCGAACTGACGGCCGATCAGGCCGCCAAGCTCGCGTCGCGCCGCAGCGGTCGCCTCATGAAGCCCACCACCCGCAAGCGGGCCGAGCGCCTGATGCAGGTGTTCCAGAGTGTCGGCGCGCAGGTGACGCTGGAAGAGGTCCGCGAGGACACCACGATGCTCAAGGACCCCTTCGCGGCCGAGCGTCCCGGACTGGTCGGCGCGGCCACCCTGCCGGTCCCGCAGGTGGACACCAGCCCCTACGCCCCCGCCGGGACGAGCGCGTTCCCGCAGGGCGACGCCCTGACCGGCGGCCCGAGTCCCTACGGCACCGGCCCGCTGCTGTCCGGCGAGAGCACCTTCACGGGACTGCCGTCCGGCACGCAGGCCGACTGGGGCAGCACGACCGTCGCGACACTCCCCTCGCAGGGCTGGGATGCGGGCCTGCTGCCCAGCGACCCGCTCCCCACCCCGGAACCGTTCGTGCAGCGCGACGCGGACCTCGTCACGCCGGAACACGTGCCGAGCGGCGTGCCGGAAATGAACCTGGGCGGCCTGCTAGGCACGTCCCGTCCGGCCAGCACCCCGGACCTGCCGGACGACATCACGGCCCTCACGCCGCTGCCGGACAACGTGTACGGCCTGTCCGGCGCGACCTTCCCGAGCAGCGCGCCCCTGCCCACCGTCACGAGCGAACCGATCACGGACGACGCGTGGGCGGACTTCACCGGCTCGCTGAACAGCGCGCCCGCGAACAGCACGAGCACGCCCGAAGTGAACAACCCGACCAGCATCATGACGGTCGAGACCGAAGCGGACGCGAAACCCGCGCGCCGCAGCAGCCTGTCGCGCCGCGTGCTGCTGTCCACCCTGCTCCCGCTGGGACTGTTCACGCTGCTGACACTGGGCTTCCTGGTGTACGCCCTCCCGAACGCGCAGCGGCAGCTGATCACCCAGAACGCGCAGGCGGTGGCGGTCGCCGTGGGCAGCAACCTCGACGTGACCGACCAGAACACCGTGTACGCGCAGCTGGACGCGCTCATCAAGCGCAGCTCGGTGGGTTTCGTGCAGGTGAACCTGCCGGACGGCACGACCTTCTTCCGCAGCAAGAACGCGTACACCGACGGCCCCCTGTCCGAGCAGATCGCGGCGTGGGTGCAGCAGCACCCGGACAACTCGACCTTCGTGCAGAGCGGCAGCCCTGCCGACTCGTACCGGTACCAGCTGGCCCTGCTGGAGCAGGTGGGCGCGGGCGACTCGGACCAGGCGAAAGCGCTGAAGCAGTCGGTGGCGAACCCCGACAACCAGAAGTCCACCACCATCACGTACCTGCTGTCGAGCATCAACGTGACCCAGAACGCGCAGGGTGACCGTGCGGTGGGTCAGGGCATCAAGGCCGCCAGCGGCACGCCGCTGTACAGCATCGTGGTCGGCGTGCCGGGCGACGCGGCCTTCGCGCTGCTGCGCAACACGCTGCTGCTGGTGCTGGGCGTGGCCCTCCTGGCGTTCATGCTGGCGGCCCTGCTCGCGGCCCGCACGGCGCGCCTGGTGGTGCAGCCGATCGAGCGTCTGGTGCGCGCCGCGGACGCCATCAGCATGGGTGACCTGGACCGCCCCGTGACGGTGGAGCGTAACGACGAGATCGGTGACCTGGCGCAGGCGCTGGAACGCATGCGTCTGTCGCTGGAGGCCGCAATGGAACGCCTCCGCCGCCGCCGCAAGGGCGTCTGAGCCTCTCCCCTCTCCGCGACACCTCCTTCAGCCTGACTGCCCCCGGAACGTTCCGGGGGCGGTTCCGTTCTGTCCGGAGCGGAACGCTACAATGAGGGCATGACGGCTCCCGCCCCCACCACGCTCGTGCTGATCGACGGGCACGCCCTGGCCTTCCGGTCGTACTTCGCGTTGCCGCCCCTCACGAACCGTCAGGGCGAGGCGACGAACGCCATCCTGGGCTTTCTGAAGCTCACGCTTCGCCTCGCGCGGCAGGCGGGCAATCAGGTGATCGTGGTGTTCGACCCGCCCGTGAAGACCTTCCGGCACGAGCAGTTCGAGGGGTACAAGGCGGGCCGCGCCGAAATGCCCGCCGACCTGCCCGGCCAGATCGACCGCATCCGCGAGATCGTGGACGCGGTGGGCCTGCCTCGCCTGGAAGAACCCGGCTACGAGGCGGACGACGTGATCGCGTCCCTGACCCGAAAGGCGGAAGGGACCGGCATGCAGGTGCGGATCGTGACGAGCGACCGCGACGCGTACCAGCTGCTCGACGATCACGTGCGCGTCATCACCAACGACTTCCGGCTGATCGGGCCGCAGGAGGTGCTGGAGAAGTACGGCGTGACGGTCCGGCAGTGGGTGGATTACCGCGCGCTGACCGGCGACGCGAGCGACAACATCCCCGGCGCGAAGGGCATCGGGCCGAAGACCGCGTCGAAGCTGCTGCAGGAGTACGGTTCGCTGGAAGGCATCTACGAGGCCGCGCGGGCCGGGACGCTGAAACCGGACGGCACGCGCCAGAAACTGCTGGATTCCGAGGCGGCCGTGCAGTTCAGCCACCGGCTGTCGTGTATGGTGACGGACCTGCCGCTGGACGTGCAGCTGGGCGCGGGGCGACTGCCGGGCGACCCGGCGCGGCTCGACGCGCTGCTCACGGAACTGGAGCTGCACTCGGTGAAGCGCGACGTGCTGGGCCTGGACGGGCCGGAGGCGCGGGTGCCGGACAGCGTGCTGGAGGCCGAGCACGCGCGGGAGCAGACCGTCCAGGCCGAACCGGTCGCGGAGGCGGCGACCGCGGAGTGGCGCACGCCCGGCGAGGACGTGGTGTGGGGGTACGTGCTGTCCCGCGAGGACGACCTGACGGCGGCCCTGCTGGACGCCGCGACCTTCGAGGCGCCGGGCGAGGGCACCGGCGAGGCGGGCGTGGTGCGGGTCGCGCCGCGCCAGGAGCCGCCCGAGTGGCGCCGCACCGAGGCGTACGCCCCGCCGGAAGGGCTGTTCGGGGACGCGCCGGACGCGCCGCGCACCAAGACGCAGCAGAAGGCCGCCGAGAAGGCACGGAAGGAGCAGGAGAAGGCCGCGCAGAAGCTGCGTGAGCAGTTCCCGGCGACGGTGCTGGACGCGGAATTCGTGGGGCAGCGGACCGTCACGGCGGCCGGCGCGAAGGCTCTCGCCGCTCACCTGAGCGTGCGCGGCACGACGCTCGAACCGGGCGACGACCCCCTCCTGATGGCGTACCTGCTGGACCCCGCCAACACCAGCATGAGCGCCGTCACGCAACGCTACCTGAACACGCCCTGGCCGGACGACGCGGCGGGCCGCGCCACGCTGAGCGCCCGGCTGCTGCGCGACCTGCCCGCGCAGTTCGACGATGCGCGCCGCGCCCTGTACCACGACATGGAGCTGCCGCTCTCGCGCGTCCTGACGCGCATGGAGGTGCACGGCGTGCGCCTCGACAGCGAGTACCTGCGCGGCATGTCCCTCGCGATGGGCGCGCGCATCGCGGCCCTCGAAACGCAGATTCACGCGCACGCGGGCCGGGAATTCCAGATCCGCAGCCGCGACCAGCTGGAAGCGGTCCTGTACGACGAACTGGGCCTCGCCAGCGGCAAGAAGACCAAACTGACCGGGAAGCGCAGCACCGCCGTCGCCGCGCTGGAACCCCTGAGGGACGAGCACCCCATCGTGCCCGCCCTGCTGGAATACCGCGAGCTGGAAAAATTGCGCGGCACGTACCTCGACCCGCTCCCGAACCTCGTGAACGCCCGCACGGGCCGCCTGCACACCACGTTCGCTCAGGCGGCCGTCGCGACGGGACGCCTGAGCAGCCTGAACCCCAACCTGCAGAACATCCCCATCCGCAGCGAGAATGGCCGGGAGCTGCGCAAGGGCTTCATCGCGGACGACGGGTACTGCCTGATCAGCGCGGACTACTCGCAGATCGAGCTGCGGCTCCTGGCGCACATCGCGGACGACCCCCTCATGCAGCGCGCCTTCCAGGAGGGCGCGGACATTCACCGCCGCACGGCCGCGCAGGTGCTGGGCCTGAACGAGGACACCGTCACGCCCGACCAGCGCCGCGCCGCGAAGACCGTGAATTTCGGGGTGCTGTACGGCATGAGCGCGCACCGCCTGTCGGGCGATCTGGGCATCCCGTACGCGGACGCGGCGGGCTTCATCGAGACGTACTTCAGCACGTACCCCGGCATTCGCGGGTACATCGACCGGACGCTGGACTTCGGGCGGCAGCACGGGTTCGTGGAGACGCTGTACGGCCGCCGCCGCTACGTGCCGGAACTGACGAGCGGGAACCGGAACGTGCGCGAGGCAGGCGAGCGGCTGGCGTACAACATGCCGATCCAGGGCACGGCGGCCGACATCATCAAGCTCGCCATGATCCGCCTGGACCGCGAACTGCAGGGTACGGGCGCGCGACTGCTGCTGCAGGTGCACGACGAACTGCTGCTGGAAGTCCCCGAGGAGCGCGCGCAGAGCGTCGCGGCCCTCGTGCGCGAGGTGATGGAGGGCGCCGTGCAGCTCAAGGTGCCGCTCGCGGTGGAGGTGGGCGTCGGCCCGAACTGGTACGACACCAAGTGATACGGTTTTGAGCTGAACTTTTGGAGTTCAGCCGAGCGAAGCGAGCACCAACAAGTACGGTTTGGAGGAGATGGAAGCGAGCAGGCGTCCTGCAGGGCGCTGTTCTGCCCAAGAAGGGATGCCTTCGCTGTTTCCGGCATCCCTGGAATCGGATCAACACCGGATGAGGCAGCTCCGGTTTGCCCGGCATGGCTCCCGGACCGGACGCACAGGTAAACGGGCAGGAGACGCCTGTCCTGCCACACTGCACCCATGACCACCCCCACGAACCCCAAACCGAAACCGCAGCCGCAGCCCGTCCCCACGCCCGCCCCGAAACCGGATGGCGGCCCCGTCACTCCGCCCCTGCCGGACTGACCGGCAGGAGCGGGAGGGTGTGCCGGGCGGGTCAGCCGGAGTAGGTTGGCCCGCTCAGGTCGTAGTGGACCTGCAGGGTCGGACTGCCCGGTACGTATCCGCACTGGCGCTGCGCGTCCGGCGGGAAGATGTCCGGGTCGAGCTGCGGGAGGCACAGGGCGGGTTGCACGTCCTCCTGGAGCGTGCCGAGCACGAGTTCCCTGAGGGCGCTGTCGGTGGTGGCGCGGCCGAGCAGCCAGTGCAGCAGGGCCGCGTGGTCTTCCGGGGTCATGTGGGGCGCGCGGATGACGGTGTAGGTGTGCAGGCGGTGCAGCAGGACGGCCGGGTCGTGCAGCTGCGTGCCGATCTGCACGCAGGTGGCGAGTTCCTCGGCGGCGCGCTGCTCGTCGCCCTGCTGGTACAGGCACTGGGCGAGCGTGTCGAGCATCTCGGCGCGGCTGCCCGGCTGGCCCTGCAGGTCGAGCGCGAGGGCGTCCAGGCACAGGCGCACCGCTTCGGCGGGCCGCTGGAGGTCCAGCAGGTTGAGGGCCATGTGGTTCAGCAGGCCGGGGATCATGGCGGTCGCCTGGAGGTCCTGCGCGAGCTTCAGGCCGTCCGTCAGGGCCACGTGCGCTTCGGCGCGGCGGCCCAGGCGCGTCAGGATGCGGCCCAGCGAGGCGTGCGCCTGCACGTGGTTCCCGCCGAGCGGGAGGCGCTGACCTGCACGGATCGCGGCGCGCATCCACGTCTCGGCGTCCTGCAGGCGGCCCGCCTGCACGGCGTTCACCCCGAGGTAGTTGAGGGTGTACGCCTGCCGGGAGAGCAGCTGGAGGGCCTCGGACTGCCGGTTGATGTCGAGCCAGATCGCTTCGGCCTGCTCGTACTCGCCCGCCTGGTGATGCAGGACGGCGAGGGCGTCCATGCCCTGCATGAGTTCCTGCGTGTCGCCGCTCTGCAGGAGCAGGTCGGCGGCCGCGCGGAAGTCCTCGCGCGCCTGCGGGAGCTGGTGCATGCGGATGCGGAGCGCGGCGCGCGAGCGCAGCACGTGCCCGCGTGGCGCGGCGTCCGGCGGGAGGTCCTGCAGGACGCGGCCCATCAGGCCCGCGACGCTGGCGTAGTTGCCGACCTGGTCAGCCCAGCGGGGCGCCTCGCGCGCCAGGGTGGTGAGGAGCGGCCAGTCGTGCGGGTGGTGCGCGAGCGTACGGGCCGCCTGCCCGATGTCGGGCCATTCGTCCAGCAGGTCCGCGACCTGCCCGCCCTGGAAGCGTCCGGCGTTCAGCGACTGCGCGAAGTGCAGGGCGTGCCGGTGCAGCACGCCCTGCCAAGCCGCCTGGGCCTGTTCGCGCACGAAGGCGCGGGCGAGCGGGTGCCAGCGCAGCCGTCCGCCGCCCGGGCCGGTCCCGCCGAGGCCGGCCGTACCGACGCTCAGCCAGGACTTGTCGGTCAGGGCGGCGAGGTCGCTGAGGGTGGCGCCCGTCACCTGCCGCGCGGCGCGCGGCGTGAAGTCTGCCAGGAACACCGCGAGCCGTCCGAGCCGCTCCTGTTCCTGCGGGGCGAGGCGCTGCCAGGAGGCTTCCAGCACCATGCGGGCACTGGCGTGGCGGGGCAGCACGTCGCGGTCGCGGGTTTCGAGCAGGTCGAGGTCCGGCTGCGTGAGGTCCGCGCCGCGCAGGATGCCGCTGTCGAGCTGCGCGGCGATCTCGGCGGGCTTGAGGGTGCGGACCCAGGCGCTCGCGAGTTCGATGAGGAGCGGCACGCCGCGCACGAGGGCGCAGACGCTCTCGATGCCGTGACGGTGCTCGTCCGGCGTGAAGTTCAGGGACGCGCGGGTGGCGCGGCGCACGAACAGGCGGGCGGCGTCCGACCAGCCGGGCTCGCCGTCCTCGGCGACGGGCCGGTCGAGGGACAGGCCGTCCAGGGGCAGCACCGCTTCCTGCGCGAGGTGCAGGCGCTCGCGGGACGTGACGAGGACGCGCAGGTGCGGGAGGGCGTGCAGGAGCTGCGAGACGTCGTTCGCGGCGGGCAGGACCTGTTCGAAGTTGTCGAGGATCAGCAGGTCATAGGGCGCGAGGGCCTGCGCGACGTCCTGCAGCGCGGCGGAGCGCGCGTGGACGCGGCCCGCGAGGGCGGCCATCACGGCGGCCGGGTCGTGCGTGTCGCTGAGGTCCACCATCAGGGCGGGCGTCACGTCGCGGTCCGCGCCGCGCTGCAGGGCACGCTGCAGGACGTGCCGCGCGAGGAGCGTCTTGCCGACCCCGCCCTGCCCGAGGATCGTCACGAGCCGCGTGCCCGCGTTCAGGCTCGCGTCGAGGTGCGCGAGGGCGTCCTCGCGGCCCAGCAGTGGCGGGAGGGGTCCGTCCGCGTCGGTGCGCGCGTCCGGGCGGTCCGTCGTGACGGGCGCGGTGTCCCCGGCGGGTCGGCGGCGTTCCAGGCCGCCGGGCGGTCCGGCCGGTTCCTGCCGGGCCGCGCCCGGCTGCAGGGCGGCGAGCGCGTCGGCGGCCTGTTCGGGCAGCGTGACGCCCAGCCGCCGCGTCTCGGCGCGCGCGTCCGCCGCGAAGGCACTGCCGGTCGCCGTCAGCAGCAGCGCCAGTCGGCAGGCCTCGTCCCGGTCCGGTTCCGGCGCGCCGGGCAGCATGTACGCCCGCTCGGCGTGCGACAGGGCCTGCCCCGCTTCGTGCCGCAGGGCCGCCGCGCAGCCCAGCGCGAGCAGGCTCGTCCGGACGCGCGCCGCGAGCCGTTCGCGCATCGAGAACACCCACTCCTCGAGTTCCGCGTCGCCCGGCAGGCGCACGCCGTCCAGGAACTTGCCCTGGTACAGGGCCAGCACCTCGGCCGCGTCCTGCCGTTCCGCGGCGCGCATCAGGCGGCCCGCGTCGCACTCCAGGGTCGAGACGAGGCGCGTGCCGGGCGTGTCGAGCGCCCCGGGCGCGGCGTGCCTGAGGCGGTGCACCATCATGCGCAGGCGGCCCGCGCCGTCCGCGTGACCGGGAAAGAACAGTTCCTGCACGCTGCGGCGCTCCTGCGGCCCCTCCAGCGCCAGGTACGTCAGCAGCACCAGCGGCGCGGACTGCTGACGCGCCGCGCTCTCCAGGTGCAGCCCGCCGAGCGTGTGCAACATGCTTCACATCATAGACGCTGCGCCGCGCCGGGCGCGTACAGCGCGGGCCGCAGCCCGTCGGCGTGCAGGGCCGCCCAGGTGTCCCCCTGCAGCCGCGCGAGGTCCACCCCGCCGAAGCCGGGCGGGAGGCCTTCAAGGTGACGGAGCGCCTTGAAGTAGTTGCGGTGCGTGAGGGATCCGTGCACCCAGCGTTTGTGCAGCGCGGCTGCCAGCAGGATCAGGCCCTGCACGAAGCGGCGCTCGTCGCCCGTCGCGGCGGCCCACACGCCCTCCCAGGCCTCGTGCGCCTCCCACCACTCGCCCGCCGTGAACAGGGCGGCGCCCGCGTGCAGGGCGGGCGGCAGCTCCGGCGGGAGGGACGGTGCGGGCGGTGGCGTGTCGGGTGTCCCGGCGTTCATGCCCGAGCATACCGCCCCCCCGGCAGATGAGCGCCCGCTCAAAGGGCTGCCAACGTCAATGCTGCCCCCGGTCACTGCCACTTTAGAAAACAGAGCATATAGTTGGGTCATGAAGCCGATGGAATTGAACGACAGCAACTTCAAGGGCGAGATCGAGAGCGGACTGACGCTGGTGGACTTCTGGGCCCCCTGGTGCGGTCCCTGCCGCATGATCGCGCCGGTGGTCGAGGAAATCGCCTCGCAGTACGAGGGCAAGGTCAAGGTCGGCAAGGTCAACGTCGACGACAACCAGCAGACCGCCATGCAGTTCCGCGTGATGAGCATCCCCACCCTGATCCTCTTCAAGGACGGCCAGCCGGTCGAGGGCGTCGTCGGCGCGCAGCCGAAGCGGGCCTTCGAGGCGCTGCTCGACAAGCACCTCGCCACCGTCAGCAACTGATCCTCTGGCACTGCCGCACCGCCTCCAGCTGGGGGCGGTGCGGTTCCTTGTGCAGTTCGGTGTGGCTTCAGAAGCGCGTGATTTCGGGCGGCGTCCAGGCGTGCAGGCATTCGGACAGGAGCACCTGACCGTCCTCCCAGGTGCCGTGACCGCTGGCGACGTTGATGTGTCCGGCCTCGCCCGCACTGATGAATTCGGCGCCCCAGGCGTGCGCCATCTCCTGTGCGCGTTCGAAGCCGGAGTAGGGGTCGTTCTCGCTGGCGATGACCAGGGCCGGGAACGGCAGTTCCGTCATGGGGAGGGGGGCCAGCGCCCGAATGGCGGGGTACTCGCCCGTGACGGCGGGGTCCGTCACGTCGGTCGGCGCGACGAGGAGGGCGCCCCTGACCCGTTCGTGCCCGCCGTACAGGTGCGCCCAGTGGACGATGTTCGGGACGCCGCAGCTGTGCCCGACGAGGATCAGTTCGCCGGGCGTGGCGTCGATCACGTCCTGCAGCCGGGCGGACCACGCGCCCGGGGTGGGGCGGTCGGGGTCGTCCTGCCGGACGCGGGCCGCGCCGTACTTCTGTTCCCAAAGGGTCTGCCAGTGCTGGGGGCCGCTGTCGCCGAGGCCCGGCACGATCACGAGGCGGGGCGTCACGCGCGGGCCGCCGGGCGGGCGTGGGTGGCGTGCGGGGCGGGCCGGGTGGGGCTGGGCCGTGTCATGCGGTCAGGATAGCCTGCCGCGTGGGTGGGCGCCCGGGGCGTGGCGGGTGGAGGTGCCGCCTGTGGATTCACCACTGCCGGTACGGCAATACCGGATGCTCCGGCACGTTGGCGCGGGGGGCGGGCGGCGTACAATCGCGTCATGCAGGCTTTCGACACCCTGGACCTCGGGCTGATCCCGTACACGGACGCCTGGGCCGCCCAGAAGGAGCATCACGCGCGCGTCGCGGCCGGGGGGCGCCCCGTGCTGCTGCTCGCGGAACACCCGGCCGTGCTGACGCTGGGCCGCAAGGCGAAGGAAGGGACGAACATCGTGGTGACGCGCGCGTACCTGGACGCGCAGGGCATCGCGGTTCACGAGGTGGAGCGCGGCGGGGACGTCACGTACCACGGTCCCGGTCAGCTGGTCGGGTACGCGATCTTCCCGGTGGGGCGGCGCGTCGCGGATTTCCTGAGGCTGCTGGAGCGGGCGGTGGTGGTGACCCTGCAGGAGCTGGGCCTGCCGGACGCCCGCCCGAACCCCGGGTACGCGGGCGTGTACGTGGACCCGCTGGACGTGAACGGCCGGACGTACGACCAGAAGATCTGTTCGTTCGGGGTGGCGGTGCAGCGGGGCGTGGCGCTGCACGGGCTGGGCCTGAACGTCGGCACGAACCTGCAGCATTTCGAGCTGATCCTGCCGTGCGGCCTGCAGGACACGCACATGACGTCCGTCGCGCACGAGTACGACCGGCGCGGCCTGGGCACGCCCCCCGACATGCCGACCGTCAAGGACGCCCTCACGCGGGCCTTCGCGGCGGTTTTCGACACCTACGACTGGACGCTGCCTGAACCGGCGGCAGGAGGACCCAAGTGACGCAAGCAGACCCGAACACGCCCGCCGTGCAGGAACCGAAGTTCATCAAGAACGGCATCTACCGCAAGGACGCCGTCAAGGCCCGCGAGAAGAAGCCTGACTGGCTGCGCGTCACCATCCCGACGGGCGGCGTGTTCGGCGAGGTGAAGAAGATCGTGAAGGAGCACCGCCTGCACACCGTGTGCGAGGAGGCGATGTGCCCGAACATCGGGGAGTGCTGGAGTCGCGGCACGGCCACCTTCATGCTGATGGGTCACATCTGCACGCGCGCCTGCCGCTTCTGCGCGGTGGACACCGGCAACCCGATGGGGCGCCTGGACCTGGACGAGCCGGCCAGCGTGGCGGACAGCGTGCGCCTGATGGGCCTGAAGTACGTGGTGCTGACCTCGGTGGACCGCGACGACCTGCCGGACGGCGGCGCGTATCACTTCGCGAAGACGGTGCAGGCCATCAAGCACGTGAATCCGGAGACGAAGGTGGAGGCGCTCACGCCGGACTTCGGCGGAAACACCGCGTGCGTGGACCTCGTGCTGGACAGCGGCGTGGACGTGTACGCGCAGAACGTGGAGACGGTGCGCCGCCTGACGCACCCGGTGCGTGACATCCGCGCGAGCTACGACACGACGCTGGCGGTGCTGGCGCACGCCAAGGCGGCCCGTCCGGACGTGATCACCAAGACGAGCATCATGCTGGGTCTGGGCGAGACGCGCGAGGAAGTGATGGAGGCGATGCGTGACCTGCGCGCGGCGAACGTGGACGTGCTGACCTTCGGGCAGTACCTGCGGCCCACGCAGCATCACCTGCCGGTGGAGCGGTACGTGACGCCGGAGGAGTTCGACGAGCTGCGCGTGATCGGGATGGAGCTGGGCTTCCTGGAGGTCGTGAGCGGGCCGCTGGTGCGCAGCAGTTACAAGGCCGAGCAGGTGCTGGAGAAGGGTCGCCTGCCGGGCGCGCTGGCGCACCTGAGCGACGGTGACGTGCTCAGCATGGCCTGAGTTCCCGAGGGGTGCCGTTCGCCTCGTGGCGGGCGGTGTGGAGGTCACGGTAGGGGGTCCTGCCGTGGCCTTTTCGTGTGTCGGCGGTGTGGCCGGAACTCACGGATAATTCATTGACCGTCTGGTCAAGGAATGCTACCGTGTCGGTCGGAGGATCACCTATGCCCATCGGTATCACGGCGCTCGGGGCGTACACGCCGGAGCGCGTCCTGACCAACACAGACCTCGAAGGGATGTTCGAGACCAGCGACGAGTGGATCGTGTCGCGCACCGGCATCCGCGAACGCCACCTGTCCGCCGACGGCGAATTCGCGTCCGACATGGGCGTGCGCGCCGTGCGCGACCTGCAGGACCGCTACCCGGACGTGCTGGACGGCGTGGACCTCGTGGTGTGCGCCACCAGCAGCCCCGACGCGTACTTCCCCAGCACCGCTGCCCTCGTCGCGGGCCAGGTGGGCCTCGCGGGCGCGGGCGCCCTCGACGTGTCCGTCGCGTGCAGCGGCTTCGTGTACGCCCTGTCCGTCGCGCAGGGCATGATCATGGGCGGCACGGCCCGCAAGGTGCTCGTGCTGGGCGCCGAGGTCCTCTCCAAGATCGTGGACTGGCAGGACCGCACCACCTGCATCCTCTTCGGGGACGGGGCAGGCGCGGCCATCGTGGAGGACGTGCCGGACGGGTACGGTTTCCAGTCCTTCGTGCTCGGCGCGGACAGCGCGGGCGGCTCCAGCCTCTACAAGTTCGCGGTCGCGGACCGCATTCCCGGCGTGCCGGTCGGGACGGGCAACGCCATGCTCGGCATGAACGGCCGCGAGGTCTTCAAGTTCGCGGTGCGCGTCCTGGGCGACAGCGGCGAGCAGGCGCTCGGCAAGGCGGGCCTGAAGGGCAGCGACATCGACTGGCTGATCCCGCACCAGGCGAACGTCCGCATCATCGAGTCGGCGTGCAGCCGCTTCGGGGTGTCCCTCGACAAGACCGTCATCAACCTCGACCGGTACGGCAACACCAGCACCGCCAGCGTCCCGCTCGCCCTGCGCGAGGCGCTCGACGACGGCCGCGTGAAGGACGGCGATCAGCTGCTGCTCGTCGCCTTCGGCGGCGGCCTCAGCTGGGGCGCGAGCGCCATGCGCTGGTACGGCGGCCGCACCGAGACGAAACGCGCCGCTCCGGCCGCCCTGGTGGCCCGGTGAGCGCGCCCGTGCAGGCCCGCGGCGTGATCGCCGCACTGTTCCCCGGGCAGGGCTCCCACGCGCTCGGGATGGGTCAGGCGGTCGCCGCGCACAGCCCCGAAGCGCGCGCCGTGATGGACGCCGCCGAGGCCGCCGTGCCCGGCCTGACCGGCCTGATGCGGGACGGCCCGCTGGAGGACCTGACCCTCACCGCCAACCAGCAGCCCGCCCTCGTCGCCGCGAGTGTCGCCGTATACCGCGCGTACCTCGCGGCGGGCGGTCCCGTGCCCGCGTTCGCGGCCGGGCACAGCCTCGGCGAGTTCAGCGCGCACGTCGCGGCCGGCAGCCTGACCCTGGGGGACGCGCTGCGCCTCACGCGGCGGCGCGGCGAGCTGATGCAGGCGGCCGTCCCGGCCGGCGTGGGCGCCATGAGCGCCGTGATGGGCGACCCGGACGTGCTGCGCGAGGTGCTGGCGGGCGTGGACGGCGTGGCCGAGATCGCGAACCTGAACGCGCCCACCCAGACCGTCATCAGCGGCGAGAAGGCGGCGGTGGACGCGGCAGGCGCGGCCCTCAAGGCGCGCGGCCTGAAGGCCATCCCGCTCAAGGTGTCCGCCCCCTTCCACTGCTCGCTCATGACGCCCGCCCGCGAGGGCCTCGCCGGGGACCTGCACGCCACGGCGTACCGCACGCCCGCCTTCCCGGTCGTCGCGAACGTCACGGCGGAACCCGTCACGGACGCCACCCTCATCGCGCCGCTCCTCGAAGCGCAGATCACCGGCAGCGTCCGCTGGGTGCAGACGGTGCAGCGGCTCGCGGCACTCGGCGCGGACACCTTCGTGGAGTTCGGGCAGGGCACCGTCCTGACGGGCCTCGTGAAACGCATCCTGCCGGACGCGCGCACCGTGAACCTGCACACCCCCGAGGACATCGCGGCCTTCCTGGCGTGAACGACCTGAACACAGACAGCACCGGCCTCAACCGTTCCGGACCGGACAGCACCGACCTGAGCGGGGAACTGCGCCGGGCAGGTCAGGACGCCGCGACCTGTTTCGGCCGCCTGCCGCCGCACGTCTACTTCGCTGGCAGCGACGAGCAGTGGTCGCCGGCCCACCACGTGCGGCACCTGACGCTCTCGAACCGCCCGCTGACCCAGGCGCTGCGGCTGCCCCGACTGGCGCTGCTGGCCCTGGGCGGCCGAACCGAGCACGGCCGGGCGGGCCGGGACTTCGCCACCATGCGCGGGACGTACCTGGCCGCGCTGCAGGCGGGTGGGCGCGCTTCGGGCCGCTTCCTGCCGACGCTCGGTGCGGGCCGGAACGCCGAGGCGCAGGCGGCCGGGGTGGCCGAGTTCCTGGCCTCGCTGGAGGCGCTGAGCGGAGCCGTGGCCCGCTGGCCGGACGCCGATCTGGACCTGCTGACCCTGCCGCACCCGCTGCTGGGCCGACTGACCCTGCGCGAGATGCTGTATTTTGCCGTGTACCACCATTCCCATCACCTGGAAGGCGTGCGCCGCCGCCTTCCGGAAAGCGAGCAAGCATGACCGACACCACGCAGAAAGTCGCCCTCGTCACCGGCAGCAGCCGGGGCCTGGGCCGCGCCATGGCCCTGAAACTCGCCGCAGACGGCTTTGCGGTGGCCGTGCATTACGGTCGGAATGCCGAAGAGGCCGCCAGGGTGGCCGCCGAGATCACTGGCCTGGGCGTGCGGGCCGAGGTCTTCGGGGCCGACCTGAGCGTCCCGGCCAACGCCGGCAGGCTGGTCGAGGACGTGATCGCCACCTTCGGGCGACTGGACGTGCTCGTGAACAACGCCGGCCTGACCCGCGACGGCCTCGCGATCCGCATGAAGGACGAGGACTGGGACGCCGTGATCGCCACCAACCTCAGCAGCGCCTTCAGCGCCAGCCGGGCGGCCATCAAGCACATGATGCGCGCCCGCACCGGACGCATCGTCAACATCGCGTCCGTGGTCGGCCTGATGGGCAACCCCGGTCAGGCGAACTACGTGGCGAGCAAGGCGGGCCTGATCGGCCTGACGAAGGCGCTCGCCAAGGAGTACGGCGGGCGCGGCATCACCGTGAACGCCGTCGCGCCGGGCTTCATCGCGTCCGACATGACCGCGCAGCTGCCCGAGAACGTCCAGAAGAGTTACCTGGACGGCATTCCCCTCGGGCGGTTCGGGCAGCCGGAGGACGTCGCGGCGCTCGTGTCGTTCCTGGCGTCCGGCGCAGCCGGGTACATCACCGGGCAGGTCATCGGCGTGGACGGCGGCCTGTACCCTCACTGACCCCCACCCGGCCGGGACAGGCACGCGACCGGCCCCCTTGAGGGGCCGTTCATCTTTCCCGTGGAGCACCGGCGGGAACACCGTGAAGCGCGGTATCCTCATGAAATGCCCGGACCGCAGAGAGTGAGGACCACGCCCCCTCACCCGTCCAGCGAACCGCTTGAGCAGCTGAACGTCGCGCTCGCCGCGGCCGGTACGCCCGCCGACGTGCGCGCCGCCGTCCGGCACGCCGTCACGGACGGCCTGCACCTGACGCCCGAGCAGGTGGACCTGCACCTCGTGGACGACCGCGTGGACGACCGGCCTGCCGCGGTGCAGGCGGCCCTCACGGAACGCCTCCCGCAGCATCTGCAGACCCCTCAGGGCCGCGAGGTGGCCGTGCCGGTCGTGCACGGCTCCTCCGGCCTGCTGCTCGGCGCCGTGTACGTCCGCCTGGACGACCCGCAGGCGGCGCACGGCTGGACGCCGGACGCGCAGGACTACCTGCAGGCCGTGGCCGTGCAGGCGTCGTCGGTGCTCGCCCGGACCCGCGAGACGCCCATGCCCGTGGCGCTCCCCCCGGACGGCCCGGGCCGGGATTCGGCGCTGGACGCCCTGATCGCGTTCACGCAGGCGACCGCCAGCACCACCGACGTGATCGCGCTCGCGCAGCAGGCCGCGCAGGTCATTCAGAGCACGCTGGGCAGTGTGGGCGTCATGTATGCCGAACTGCAGGACGGCCTGTGGCGGGCCCGCATGCTGGCGGCCCGCGTCCCGGACGCGCTGCGCGCCACGCTGGACGCGGGCCTGCCGGAACGCACGCCCGCGTACGCGCAGGCCGTGGAGGCCCGGCAGGCCGTGTTCGTGGACGACTGGGACGCGCAGGAGCAGCAGACGCCGCAGTCGGAGGCGTCCAGCGCGGCCGCGTTCCACCCGTTCTTCGTGGACGGCGAGCCGCACGGCATGCTCGTCATGGGCACCTCGTCCCACCGGCAGTGGGACGCGCAGGCGCGCGGCGTGTTCCGCGCGGTGGGCAGCAGCCTGAACCTCGCGCTGGAACGCGCCGCGCAGACGCGCCGCCTCGCGAGCCGCAACGCGGAACTGCAGGCGCGCGCCCGGACGCTGGAGCGTTTCGCGGACCTGTCGCGCGACCTCGCACTGGAACGCGACCCGCGGGCGCTGGTGGGGCACGCGCAGGACATCGTGCTGACCCTCATCCCGAGCGGCGTCAGCACGTACTACGAGCCTGACGGGGACTGGAACGCGGGCGCGGGCGGGTGGCGACTCGTGTCGCACCGGGGGCACTTCCGCAACCCGGACCTGCTGCGGACCCTGCAGGGCGGCCTGAGCCGCGGCGCGAACCGTAACGTGGACGTGCCCTACGACACCGCCGAACCCGTGTACCAGGACAGTTTCGATCCCGGTACGGCCCGCACGGCCCGCGAGCAGTTCACGGAGATCCGGGCGTCGGCCGCGCTGCCGGTACACGTGAGCGGGCGGGTGCGCGGCGTGCTGGTGGTCGGCGTGCACGAGGCGCACCTCTGGACGGACAGTGACCGCTCGCTGCTGCAGACGGCCGTCCGTTCGCTCGGCATCGCGCTGGAACGCGCCGAGCAGGGCCGCGAGATCCGCACGTGGCGCGAACGGTACGAGACGGCCGTGCGCGGCTCCGGGCACCTGCTGTACGACTGGAACCCCGACCGGACGGAACGGGTGTACGGGGGCACCGTGACGGCCATCACCGGGTACGGCGAGACGGAACTCGGCACGCTGCGCTGGGCGGACGACGTCGTCCACCCGGACGATCAGGCCGCGTACCGGGCAGGCCTCACGGACGCGCTCGCGAGCGGGGAGGAACTGCACCTGCGTTACCGCCTCATCACGCGGGACGGGGACGTGCAGGACATCGAGGACGACGCCTTCATCCACCGGGACGCGCAGGGGCGGGCCACGCGCGTCATCGGTTTCGTCAAGGACGTCACGGACCGTCACCGCACCGAGGCGGCCCTGAACGCCGCGTCGCGCTTCAACGCCCTGCTGCTCGACAACGTCGGCGAGGGCCTCGCGGGCGTGGACATCCAGGGCCGCACGTCCTTCGCGAACCCCGCCGCGCTCCGCATGCTGGGGTACACCGAGCAGGAATTCGTGGGCCGCCAGCAGCACGACCTCATCCACCACTCGCACGCGGACGGCAGCCCCTACCCTCGCCGTGCGTGTCCGGTGTACGCCGCGTTCACGGACGGCAAGACGCGCACCGTGGACGGCGAGGTCTTCTGGCGCAAGGACGGCAGCAGCTTCCCGGTCGAGTACACCAGCACCCCCATCCGGGACGCGTCCGGCATCATCCAGGGCGCCGTGCTCGCCTTCCGGGACGTCACGGAGCGCCGCCTCGCGGAGGAACGCCAGCGGCAGAGCAACGCCGACCTCGCGCACAGCAACGAGGAACTGCACGCCGCGAACGAGGAGCTCGAAGCGTTCGCGTACTCCGCGTCGCACGACCTGCGGACCCCCGTCCGGCACGTCAAGGGCTTTTCTGAACTGGCGCGCAAGGCCGTCGCGCAGGGCAACGCGGACCGCGCCGTGGCGCACATGCAGGTCGTGGAGCAGGCCGCCGAGCGCATGTCGGCCCTGATCGACGCGATGCTGCACCTCTCGCGCAGCACCCGGCAGGAACTGCGGCCCGGCCCGGTGGACCTGAACGTGCTGCTCGAACGCGCGCAGGCGGACGTGGCGACCGACCTGCACGGCCGCACGGTGCAGTGGGTGGTCTCGCCGCTCCCGACCGTGCAGGGGGACGCGACCACCCTGCAGCAGGTCATGACGAACCTCGTCTCGAACGCCGTGAAGTTCACGCGGGACCGCGATCCGGCCCGCATCGAGGTGTGGGCGGAGGGCACGCCGGACCACTGGACGGTGCAGGTGCGCGACAACGGCGCGGGCTTCGACGCCACGTACCGCGACAAGCTCTTCGGGGTGTTCCAGCGCCTGCACAACCAGCGGGACTTCGAGGGGACGGGCGTGGGTCTCGCCACCGTGCGCCGCATCGTGCTGCGGCACGGCGGGCGGGTCTTCGCGGACGGCGAGGTGGGGCGTGGCGCGACCTTCGGCTTCACCCTCCCCCGCTGAAGAGCACGGCCAGCGCTGCACCGGGCCGGACCGTGCATCTGTCCCGCGACCTGAAGGCATAGAAAAACCCCCCGTCCGGGGACAGGGGGATTTCTTTGGCTCGGGAGGTAGGGATCGAACCTACGACCATTCGATTAACAGTCGAACGCTCTGCCGCTGAGCTACTCCCGATCAGTTGCCGCTCTCGCAGCGAGACAGAGTGTATCAGGGCGGCGCGGGGAGTGCAAGACCCGCCTGCGGGCCGCCCTGAAAAGCTGCCTAGTTCTCCAGGAACGCGCCGAGGGTCCGGAAGCGTTCGCTGCGCTGGCGCAGGAGTTCGTCGCTGCTGAGAGTGGCGAGATCGTCGAGGTGGCGGGAGACGGCCGTGCCGAGCGCGGCGGCGCTGGTGTCCGGGTCGAGATGCGCGCCGCCCTGCGGTTCCGGCACGATCTCCTCGACGAGGCCCAGTTCGAGCAGGTCGGGCGCGGTGAGCCGGAGCGCTTCGGCCGCTTCGGGGGCCTTGGCGCTGTCCTTCCAGATGATGCTGGCGCACGCTTCGGGCGAGATGACGCTGTACCAGGCGTTCTCCATGATGATGACGCGGTTGCCGACGCCGATGGCGAGCGCGCCGCCGCTGCCGCCCTCGCCGATCACGGCGCACACCGCGGGCACGCGCAGGCGCACCATGCGCTGGATGCTCTCGGCGATGGCCCAGCCCTGACCGCGTTCCTCGGCGGCGATGCCGGGGTACGCGCCGGGCGTGTCGATGAGGCACACGACGGGCAGGCCACACTTCTCGGCGAGGTCCATGAGGCGCATGGCCTTGCGGTAGCCTTCGGGGTTGCTCATGCCGAAACGGCGTTTGATCTTGCCTTTGGTGTCGCGGCCCTTCTGCTGCAGGAGCAGCATGACGGGGCGGCCCTGCCAGCGGGCGGGACCGCCGATCAGGGCGGGGTCGTCGCCGTAGGCGCGGTCGCCGTGCAGTTCGGTGAAGTCCGTGGCGAGGCGTTCGACGTAGTCGAGGGCGGTGGGTCGGCCGGGCGCGCGGGCGAGCTGCACGCGTTCCCAGCGGGTGGGGGTGCTGAGCTGGCCGCGCAGGCGGTCCACCTGCTCCTGCAGGGACTGGATGGCGGCGCTGAGGTCCGCACCGGTCTTGCGGGCGGTGTCGTGCAGGTCCTGCAGGCGCGCTTCGAGTTCGGTGAGGGTGGTCTGGGTGGCGGTCGCGGTCATCGGGGGTCCTCGGCGGGCGCGTCCGGGAGAGCGGTGCCGGGCGTGGGGGCCGGCTGCCGCGTGAGCACGCTGAGCAGGCTGTGCAGCACGGCGCGCTGCTCGCGGCGGTCCGTGACGAGGTCCACCATGCCGTGTTCGAGCAGGAATTCGGACCTCTGGAAGCCTTCGGGGAGGTTCTGACGGATGGTCTGCTGGATGACGCGCGGTCCGGCGAAGCCGATGAGGGCGCCGGGCTCGGCGACGATCACGTCGGCGATGGTGGCGAAGCTGGCGGTGACGCCGCCGGTGGTGGGGTCGGTGAGGAGACTGATGTACGGCAGGCCGCGTTCCGTGAGGCGCTGGAGCGCGACGGTGGTCTTGGCCATCTGCATGAGGGACAGGGCACTTTCCTGCATGCGGGCGCCGCCGGACGCGGCGACGAGCAGCAGCGGGACGCCCGCCTCGGCGGCCGTTTCGGCGGCGCGGGCGATCTCTTCACCGACGACGCTGCCCATGCTGCCGCCCGAGAATTCGAAGTCCATGACGGCCGCCATGACCGGCAGGCCGAGCAGCGTGCCGCGCCCGGTGAGGATGGCGTCCGGCTGCCCGGTCTTGCGTTGCGCGCGCTCCAGGCGCGCCGGGTACGTTTCGGTGTCCACGAAGTTCAGCACGTCGACGGGGTGGACGTGCCCGGACTGCTGCCAGAAGCTGCCCGGGTCGAGCAGCACCTCGATGCGGCGCCGGGCGGAGAGACGATGGTGGTAACCGCACTTGGGGCAGACGTAACTCTCTGCTTCCAGGTCCTTGTTGTAGATGTTTTCCTTGCAGGCGGGGCACTTGCTCCAGAGGTCGGGGATGTCGCTGCCCTCTGCGGGCTGGGCCCGGCGTCTGCGGAAAAATTTATCGAGCGCCAAGAGAAGACTCCTTTATGGAGGCATTCTAGCGGCGCTCGGGTTTGAATGGGTTGACGCGGTACAAGGCGCCGCCGGATGCGGGTTACTCGCCGAGTTTACGTTTCAGGTAGTTGTCGAGCTGGCCGAGGTCGGCGGCGAGTTCGTTGCGGACGGTGTCCATGCGGGCGGTGTAGGTGCCGAGGTCGGTGGCCTGCGTCTTGACCTGCGTCTGGATCTCGCCGAGGCGGCGGTCGAGGTACGCCTGCAGTTCCGCGAAGCGGCTTCCTTCGGCCTTGTCGAGGTTCGCGCGGAGGTTCTCCATGTCGCGCAGGATGCGGGCGCTGTCCGCGTCGCGGCGCAGGCGGGAGAAGGTGTTGACGAGCGCGAACAGCACGGCCGTGACGAGCCAGCCGACGAGCAGGTACGTGCCGACCGGGACGCCCTGCGACACGCCGAGGCCCGGAACACTGAGGGTGTGGGGGGCCGTGAGGGTGTTGCGGTTCTCGGGCGGGATCAGGAAGGCGATGGTGAGGACCGCCAGGATCGCCAGCAGGACGGTGTTCAGATTGAATCTCATGAGAGACCTCCAGCTTCAGCGTAACAAGCCCCGGCTGACGACACCTTAACGCGCGCGCTTAGGTTTCTTTCACGCGCAGTCGGGCCGCACCGTGACACTGCACGGCACGGCCCGACTGTGAAAATGCGAGAAGATCAGCCGACGCGGCCCAGGATGAGGGGCGGCACGGTGGGGGCCGTGCCGCTGAAACTCAGGCCTGCGAGCAGCAGGGCGCGGGCGCGCTCCAGGCCACGGCCGTCCCGGTGGTACACGCGCAGCAGCGGCTGTCCGGCCCGGACGTGCTCGCCGGGTTTGACGAGCAGTTCCACGCCGACCCCGTGGTCGATGGCCTCGCCCTTGCGCTCGCGGCCACCGCCGAGCGCGAGGACGGCGCGGCCCACGCCGAGCGCGTCCACGCCCGCGAGGTACCCGTCCCGGTCGGAGAGCAGTTCGTCGCGGCCCGGTGCCACGTCGAGACGGGCGGGTTCGTCCACGTAGGCGGGGTCGCCGCCCTGCGCGGCCACGAAGGCGCGGAAGCGGGCGAGGGCCGTGCCGTCCCGCAGGGTGGCCTCGGCGCGCTCGGCGGCCCGGTCGGGGAATCCGGCGGCGGTGAGCGCCTCGGTCGCCAGTTCGATGCACAGGTCGTGCAGGTCCCTGGGGCCTTCGCCGCGCAGGGTGGCGAGCGCCTCCTGCACCTCCAGGCTGTTCCCGGCGAGACGGCCGAGCGGGGCGTCCATGTCGGTCAGGACGGCGCGCACGTTGCGGCCCGCGTGCTGCCCGATCTGCACCATGGCGCGCGCGAGCGCCTCGCCCTGCGCGGGGGTCTTCATGAAGGCGCCCGCACCGACCTTGACGTCCAGCACGATGGTCTGCGCGCCGGACGCGATCTTCTTGGACATGATGCTGCTCGCGATGAGCGGCAGGCAGTCGACGGTGGCGGTCACGTCGCGCAGGGCGTACAGGAGGCCGTCGGCGGGCGCGAGGTTCTTGCTCTGCCCGACGAGGCTCAGGCCCACCTCGCGCGCCTGCTGCAGGAAGGCCTCGTCGGAGAGTTCCGGGTGCCAGCCGGGAATGCTTTCCAGCTTGTCGATGGTGCCGCCCGTGTGCGCGAGGCCGCGCCCGCTCATCTTGGCGACCGTGAGGCCCAGGGCGGCCAGCATGGGCGTCAGGACGAGGCTGGTCTTGTCGCCGACGCCGCCGGTGCTGTGCTTGTCCACGGTGTGCGTGAGGCTGCTCAGGTCGAGCAGGTCGCCGCTGCGGGCCATGCTGAGCGTCAGGTCGCCCGTCTCCTGCGGGGTCATGCCGCGGAAGTACACGGCCATCAGCCACGCGCTCATCTGGTAGTCCGGCACCTCGCCGCGCGTGTACCCGAGGATCAGGGCTTCGAGTTCGGCGGCGGTGTGCGTACCGCCGTCGCGTTTCTGCTGGATCAGGTCGGGGACGTTGAGGGCGGTCGTGTGGGGGCTGGCCATGAGGTCTGGAGTGTACCCGTTCCCGGCGCGGTGGGTCCAGCGTGCGCGGGGTGCCTGGGGCGGGCTGGAGGGCGTGCCGGTGCGGACGCAGATGTGTGCGGGCGGCCGTCAGATTCACGTCAGGTTTACGTTCATGTCCGGATGACTTTCAGGTGAAGGTCGTACTTAACGTCCTCTTGTCTGGGCCGTAAGGTGCGGTCCTATGCTAGTTGTACCCGGTTCCCCGGAAACATGCGTCCAGACAGTCGCTCAGACCGTCTGATCCATCCAATCTCCGATGTTCTGATGTGAATTCATCTCGTTTTCTTCGAAATAGACGTTTCTGGAAGAACGGGTACACGCAGGGTCAGGCAGCACGCTCACAGCCGATGTCCGGTTCAGGTCATCCCTCAGCCGTGCCGCCCCCCCGATCTGGCAGCTTTCCCTTCAGGTTCCCTCTTTCTCCTACAGGCGGTGTCCCCATGAAATTCAAGACTTCCACCAATGCCACGACCGACACTGCAGCCCAGACCGAGCCCGCCAGCTTCCACGACGCCGAGTGCGCGTGGGTGCCCGGCACCACCGACCGCGTCCGCTTCACGCTGCTGCGCCCCGGCAACAAGCGCGTGCAGGTGCGCGAACTGGCCGTCGCCAGGCTCGCCGTGATGTTCGGCCGCGCCCTGATGGACGACCTGTACCTGCGCGGCCGCGCCCGCCTGCGCATCAGCGAACGCCAGCTCCTCGAACTCGCCTGACCCGCACGTCCCGGCCCCCGGCCGCCCACCGCCCCCTGCCCACACGCAGGGCAACGCGGCACGGGCGCGCCGGGGGCCGATCCATACGCCGCGCACCGCCGCCCGTCCCTGCGGTATGGTCAGCGCATGACCGCCACCCCGACCGGCCCGGCGACCCCCGACGCGCACGCCATGCTCCGCGACCTGCGGACACTGGTGGAACAGGAATCCCCGTCCAGCGACCTGAACGCCGTGCGCGCCGTGCAGGACACCGTGCAGGACTGGATGCAGGCCCTTGGCGCGCAGGTGGAGACCCTGCCGGGCGACGTGCGCCGCTTCCGGTTCGGCCCGCAGGACCGCCCCACCCTGATCCTGATGCATGCCGACACCGTCTGGCCGCACGGCACGCTGCAGGACATGCCGTTCCAGGTGGACGGCGACCGCGCCTACGGTCCCGGCACGTACGACATGAAGGGCGGCATCGTCATGGCCGTCCACGCCCTGCGCGCCCTGCACGGCGCGTGGCCGGACGGCGGCATCGAGGTGCTCCTGACCGCCGACGAGGAGGTCGGCTCGCACCTCAGCCGGAGCGCCATCGAGGACGCCGCGCGCCACGCCCGCCGCGTGCTGGTGGTCGAACCGCCCGTCGCGGACACGCACGACCTCAAGACGGCCCGCAAGGGCGTCGGCATGTTCACCGTGACGGTGCAGGGCGTCGCCGCGCACGCCGGAAACCGCCCGCAGGACGGCGTGAACGCCATTCTGGAAGCGGCGCGCCTCGTGCTGCAGGCGCACGACCTCGCCCGTCCCGACCTCGGCACGACCGTCAGCGTGGGCCGCGTCACCGGCGGCGGCGCCGTGAACGTCGTCCCCGCGCACGCGACCTTCGACACGGACCTGCGCGTCTCCACCCTCCAGGAAGCGGAGCGCCTGCAGGCGGGCTTCGGGGCCCTGCGAGCCCAAGACGCGCGCGCCACCGTCACCGTGACGGGCGGCATGAACCGCCCACCCTTCGAACGCACGCCCGGCACCGCCGCCCTCGCCGCGCAGGCGCAGGCGCACGCCGCGCGGCTCGGCTTCACGGTCGGCGAGGCCAGCGTGGGGGGCGGGTCGGACGGGAACTTCACCGCGCCCCTCTCCCCCACCCTCGACGGGCTCGGCGCGCCCGGCGACGGCGCGCACGCCTCTCACGAACACGTCCGCCTGGACCGCTGGCAGGCGCACACGCAGCTCCTCACCGCGCTCCTGCAGGAACCCGGCGTACAGTAAAGCCATGTTCTTCCGCCGGAAACCCGCCAACCCCCACATCAAAGACGACGGCAACGGCGTGTACCGCCTCAGGGTCCGCACCGCCCGCCACGGCGACACCGTCGAACTGCGCTTCACGCGCGCCGCCCACATCGGCATCGACGACGACGGCAGCTACGTGTACCGCAAGGCCATCCTCAGCAGCCAGCACCTCGACCGGGGCGAAGTCACCGTCCGTTTCGACAAACGCTACGCCGTCACGTCCGCCGACGTGGAGGGCGGCGAACTCATCCCCTTCAGCGACTGGGAGGAGTGATCCGGCAGGGGGCCGGGCACGGCACGCACGCCCCCCCACCGGAAGCGCTCACCAGCCGCGCCGCTCGCGCAGGCCCAGCACCTGCGCCGCGTGGTGCCGCCCGTGCCACGCGTAACTGGCGAGCATGCCGTCCAGCGTGTACACCCGGCCGTACTCCGGGTGCACGAAGGTCCGCGCCCACCCCTCCGGCGGCAGGACCGACAGCAGCCGCACCCAGCGCGAATGCAGTGCCGACAGCAGGTCCAGGCTGTCCGCCACGTCGCCCGCCACGTCCGGCAGGGCCGCCCACGCGTCCTGATCGTACGGCCGGATGACGGGCGCGTCCTCCGACAACGCCAGCCGCGTCCGCACGTACGCGTTCAGGTGACTGTCCGGCACGTGGTGCGCCACCTGCCGCACCGTCCACCCGCCCTCGCGGTACGGCGTGTCGAGCTGCGCGTCCGTCAGGCCGGACAGCGCCGCGCGGAACTCGCCCGGCAGGGCACGCAGGGCCTCCAGGCCCACCAAGCGCTCCTCGGGCGTGAGCGACTGCACCTGCGGCTGCGGCCCCACGGGAAAACGAGCATCGGTCATGCCCCGAGTGTAGAGCCGGGAACGCCCCGGCACGCCCCGACCCGACTGCGCGGCCTACACTGGGTCATGACGCCTCCTGCTTCCGCGCCGTCCGGTTCGTCCCTCCCCGACCTGCTGGGCCTGAACGGCGCGCCGGACGCGACGCTGCACGCCGTCCTGACGCGCTTTCAGGCGTCGGAACTGCGGGGCGGGCGGCTGATCCTGCTGACGGACCGGCAGGGCGAACGCAGCCGCGCGCGGTACGCGGCGCTGGTGGAGGTGCGCGGGGAGGTGCTGGCCGTGACGGGCGCCGCATTTGGACCGCACTTCGGGCGGGCAGGCACGGCGGCCCTGGCAGGCCTGGTGGAGTGGGCGCAGTCGGCAGGGTTGTCCGTGCGGGAGACGGTGGTGGGCGCGTCGCAGCTCGCGAACCTCGCGGGCGAGCCGGACGCGGCGGAACTGGCGGGCCTGATCGCGTCGAGCAGTCCGTCGGACCCGGGCATCTACCTGACGGACCGGAACGTGCAGGCAGGCCTGTAACGGCACGAGGCGCGGGGGCAGCCGCGCGTCATACGGTTTTGAGCTGAACTTTTGGAGTTCAGCCGAGCGACAAGGGCGCCAACAAGTCCGGTGTTGAGGAGGTGGAAGCGGGCAAGCGTCCTGCAGGGCGCTGTTTTGCCCAAGAAGGGATGTCGGTGCTGTTCCCGGCATCCCTGGAATCGGATCAACACCGTATCAGAGGGTGAAGTCGTCGCCGAGGTAGTGGTTGCGGGCGTCCTCGTCCTGCGCGAACTCCTGCGGGGTGCCCTCGAACTTCACCTCGCCGTCGTACATCAGGTACACGCGGTCCGTGAGGGCGATGGTCTCGCGGACGTTGTGGTCGGTGATGAACACGCCGATGCCGCGCCGTTCCCGCAGGTCGAGGATGAGGCGCTGGATCTCGCGGATGCTCTTGGGGTCGACGCCGGTGAAGGGCTCGTCGAGCAGCAGGAAGTCGGGGTCGGTGGTGAGGGCGCGCGCGAGCTCCAGGCGGCGGCGTTCCCCGCCGGACAGCTGGTACGCGTAGCTGTCCGCGAGGTGCGAGAGGCTGAATTCCGCGAGGAGCGCGTCGGCGCGCGCGGCCTGCTCGGCGCGGCTGAGCTTCTGGAATTCGAGGATGGCGAGCAGGTTGTCGCGGGCCGTCATCTTGCGGAAGGCGCTGGGTTCCTGCGGCAGGTACCCCACGCCGCGCCGGGCGCGTTCGTGCATGGGGAGGCGCGTGATGTCCTCGCCGCGCAGCAGGATCTGGCCGCCGCCGGGCCGGATGAAGCCCACCATCATGTAGAAGGTGGTGGTCTTGCCCGCGCCGTTCGGGCCGAACAGGGCGACGATCTCGCCGCGCGCGACGCGCAGGTCCACGTTCCGGACCACGGCCCGCTTCCCGAAGGTCTTGGACAGGCCGTGCGACAGCAGTTCGGGCGCGTTGCGGCCCGGCAGGTCGTGCGGCAGGTTCGGGTCGGGCCGGAAGGTGGGGGGGCCGGGCTGGGCGGGGGCGCTCACGGGTGGATGATAGCAAGGGCGGGTGAGCGCGGCCCCAGCCGCAGCCTCCCGTCGGCCCGCGCGGGCGTCCGGGTCATCCGGTCCGGACGAACTGCTTCTGTTCGGTGAGGGTGCAGCCGTTGCGCTCGAAGATGCGGCGCATGGCGTGGTTGGCGTACTCGGTGGTGCCGCCGTGCCGGGCGTGCGTGCGGGACGCGACGGCCAGCAGGTGCGCGTGCAGCGCGCCGCCCAGACCGTGTCCGCGCCGGTCCGGGCGCACGCCGAGCATGTGGATGCCCGCGCCGCGCGGGTCCGGGTCCAGCAGGGCCGCGCCGAGCACCTGTCCGGCGTCTGTCAGCACGTGCAGTCGACGGTCGCTGTGCAGGTCGTCCTGGAGGGCGGCGTGCGGGTCCGTGCCGCCCGTGTCTCCGATCACTCCACCGTCGCGGGTGAGGGCGGCGTACAGGTCCAGCAGGTCGGGCGCGAGCAGGTCCGCGAGGGGGCGTTCCTGCACGCGCGGGTCGAGCGGCCACGTGCGGGCGGTCAGGTCGGTGAGCGCCATGACGGCGTGCGGGTCCAGCGTCCACCCGGCCGCCTGCCAGGGCGCGTCCGTGAGGGGCGCGTGCCCTTCGTTCAGGATGACGCGGGTGGCCGTGCCGCGCGCCAGTTCGCGGGCCAGGGCGTGCACGCCGTCCGTGGGCAGGTCGGTCCGGACGCGCGGGAACAGCAGGGGGCCGCCCGTGTCGGTCCAGCTGGCTTCCGTGCCGCGCGGGGAGCGCATGCGGCGCAGCTGCGTGAACGCGAGGCGTCCGTCCGCGAGGCGCGCCTGCAGCGGTGCGGGGTCGTGGACGCCCACGAAGGTCAGGTGGTCCGGGAGGGTGTCGGCCGTCACGTGATCGAAGGTGTAGGGAGTCAATGGACCTTCAGGATACGGTGGGGCGTGCGTCCGCGTCCGGGCAGGTGTGGGCCCGCACGGGCGGGTGACCCGCCTGCCCTGCGGGCCGGTCAGCGCAGCCGCAGCAGTCCGGCCCGCGTCCCGCTGAAGCCGCATCGGCTGTAGAACCCTTCCAGGTGCGGTTCGTGATCGACGTGCAGCCAGCCTGCCCCCAGCCGCGCCGACTCCCGCACCGCATGTTCGACCAGCGCCGTGCCGACACCCTGCCGGGCGCAGTCCGGGTGAACGGCGGTATCCAGCAGGAAGGCGTGCAGGCCACCGTCCCAGGCGACGTTGACGAAACCGATCAGCCGGCCTTCCCGGTGCGCCGTCACCCAGCACAGGCTGCGGGCCAGGACGCGCACCCACCCCTCAGCGTCCCTGGCTTCCGCCGCGTACCCGAAGGCGGCGGCGTGCAGGGCCGCCAGTTCGGTGGGGCCGGGCGGGACGCTGACCCGGTACGCCGTGTTCAGCCGCCGATCACGCCCATCTCGCGGCCCACGGCCTCGTAGGCGTTCAGTGCCCGTTCCAGGTCGTCCTGCGTGTGTTCGGCCGTCACGATGTTCCGGATGCGGGCCAGGCCTTTCGGGACGGTCGGGAAGCCCAGGCCGACCGCGAACACGCCGCGTTCCAGCAGGCGGCGGCTCGCTTCGAAGGCCGTCTCGGCCTCCCCGAAGATGACGGGCGTGATGGGCGTCTCGCTGCCGAAGGTGTCGAAGCCCAGGCGGTGCAGTTCGGCCTTGAAGAAGCGGGTGTTGTCCCACAGGCGCTCCATGAAGCCGCCCTCCTGCTGCACGAGGTCGATGGCGGCACTCAGGGCGCCGACCACGGCGGGCGGGTGCCCGGTGCTGAACAGGAAGGGCCGCGCGCGGTTGATGAGCAGGTCGCGCAGGTCGGCGGGACCGGCGGCGTACCCGCCGACGACGCCCCAGGCCTTGCTGAGCGTCCCGATCTGCAGCACGTCGGGGGCGTCCTGCAGGCCGAAGTGGTGGACGGTGCCGCGGCCCTGCTCGCCGAGGACGCCGCTGCCGTGCGCGTCGTCCACGTAGGTCACGGCGCCGTACTCACGGGCGAGGGCCACAATGTCCGCGAGGGGCGCGATGTCGCCGTCCATGCTGAACACGCCGTCCGTGACGACCATGATGAGGCCGTCGGTGGGGTTCTCGTCCAGCACGCGGCGCAGGTCCGTGAGGTCCTTGTGGCGGTAGACCTTCTTGGTGGCCTTGGCGAGGCGCAGGCCGTCGATGATGCTGGCGTGGTTGAGTTCGTCGCTGACGACGAGGTCGCCTTCCTGCAGCAGCGTGCCCAGCACGCCCTGGTTGGTGGTGAAGCCGCTCTGCAGCACGAGGGCGCTGCCGGTGTGCTTGAAGGCCGCGAGCTGCGTTTCGAAGTCCTCGTGGATCTGCAGGGTGCCGGCGATGGTGCGGACGGCGCCCGCCCCGGCCCCCCAGCGCTGCAGGTACTGCGCGGCGCGTTCCTTCAGGAAGGGGTGGTCGGCGAAGCCGAGGTAGTTGTTGCTGGCGAGGTTCACGACGTCCCGCCCGAGGATGCGGGTGCGGGCGCGCTGCGGCGCTTCGAGGACGCGGGGGCTGATGTGCAGGTGCGCGTCGTGGAGCTTCTGGAGTTCGGTGCGGATCCGCCCCTGGAGGGTGACGGGTTCCCGGAGGGTGCTGGTCATACCGTCAGTGTAGACCCGGCGTGGCGGGCACTGAAGACGTGCGGCAGATCCGGAAGTTCATGGAGGCGGGCCATGAGATAAATATGTAAGTGACGTCTTCCTATACTGTGGCCAGTCTCATGCCTACTCCCGTTTACACTCTGGTTATCAACGCGCTGAGCAGTTCGGTGAGCGAGCGTGCCGCCGACACCATGCTCAAAGCCGCTCTCAAGGACGCTCAGTTCTCGCCGGACAGTGTGACGGCGCAGGAGATGCAGACGGTGCTGTCAGGACCGCTCCTGCGCCGACTGGCGAGCGTCCTGCCGCAGGCGCAGGCGAGCCGGGACCTGCGGGCGCTGTCGCGCCGCATCGCGGAGCAGCACCCGCGCGCCCTGACGCTGTTCGTGGACCCGGAGGGACCGCTGCACTGGGACAGCCTCGACGACGACGGGCAGGACGAGGTGGGTGGCCTGCAGGCCGACGATTTCGAGTACGACGACCCGGACTTCAGCGTCTTCCAGGGCGAGCAGCGCGTGTACGACCTGGGGAGCGCGGAAGGGCAGGAGCAGATGCTGTCGGACCTGGCGCGGCAGCCGGGCGTGCAGGGCGTCGTGATCTGCGCGCAGGACGGCCGGGTGCTGCGTTCGCGCGCGCCGCGCGGCGAGAAGGCCCTGAGCAGCATCGTGGCGGCGACCGTGATGCTGTTCCGGCAGCGGTCCCTGAGCATCCTGTGCGCGGACCTCGGTCAGATCAAGGTGTGTATGCGGCCCATCGGTGAGTACTGCGTGGCGGTCCTGGCCGGGGAGAGTGTGAACATCGGCCGCGTCATCACGGAACTGCAGCAGCTTCAGGAGGCGGTATGAATCGTTCCCACCGGGTCGGCCACAGGCGGGCCGGCGCACGTCACGCCCTGCTTCCCCTGCTGACGCTCTCGCTGCTGGCGGGCGTGCCCGCGCCCGCACTGGCGCAGTCGGCCGCGCCGGTGGTGGCGGCCGCGCCGAACGCGGCGCGCAGCGTGCTCAGCCTGTCCAGTTACCGCGACATGGCGGGCTCGCTCGACCGGGCCGTGCGGGACCGGCCGGTGAGCAGCGCGTCGAGCCTCGCGGACCTCGACCGGGCCACGGCCGCGTACGCGGTCCTGAAGCCGGGCCTGAGCAGCAGCCTGCTGACCCGTCACCTGGAGGAGACGCTGCAGGCGTCCCGCGCGTCCCTGAGTCGCGCGCCCGCCGATCTGGAAGGGCAGGTGACGCAGGCGCGCGCGCTGCTGCGCAAGGCGCTGTACGACCAGACGCTGGGGCAGCTGGGTGCGGCGTCCGGCGGGACGCCCCCGGCGGCGCAGGCGGCCCTGCTGGCCGACGAGTTCTCGCTGCAGGGCGCAGGGCGCAGCGCGTTCCTGAAGGCCGTGAGCGGGCGGGACGCCGGGAGTGCCGCGAGGCTGCTGCGGAGCGCGGCGGCACAGAAGGTGCAGGCGAACCTCGCACAGGCGAACGCGCCGCAGAACGCGAACGACCGCACCGCGACGTACCTGTCGCTGGCACGCGCGTCGGCGTGGTTCACGGTGGTGCAGGACGCGCCGGACAGTGGCGGCCTGACGATTCCGCTGTTCACGCAGGCGCTGCAGCAGCTCACGGCAGGCGACACGGCGGGCCTGACGGGCACGCTGTCCACCCTGAAGCGCAGCGCGGCGGCCTTCGTGACGGCCAGTACGACCGCCGTGAAGACCGGCACGGCGGCACCCGCCAGCACCAGCACGGCAGGCACCGCCAGTACAGCGCAGCCCGCCACCATTCCCGCCACGCCCACCCAGGGCACGGCGACCCCGAGCGCGTCCACCCCCGCGACAGCCACGCCCGCCACGTCCACGCCGGTGGTCGCGTCGCCCGCCCGCGTCAGCCCGCAGGACCAGCAGAAGGCCAGCCTGAACGCCACGTACGCGGCCCTGTCGCGCGCGCAGGCGGCCGCCGGGCACGCGAACCTCGACGAGGCGCGCACGCAGATCGGCACGGCGGCCGTCACGCTCGTGCGCGGCGGCCTGAACAGCACCGCCGGGTACGACACGCTCCTCTCGGACCTGAACGCCCTGCAGAGCCGCAGCGGCCTGCGCGCCAGCGACGTGCAGGCCGTGATCGGCGAACTGAGCAACGTGGAGGCGCTCGCCAACGCGCGCCCCGTCAGCGCGCTCGACGCGACGAGCACCGCCGTGAGCCGCATCGGCACGCCCCTCTGGCCGCTGCTGTTCCTGATCGTGGGCCTGCTCGCGCTGTACCCGCTGTACCTGCTGAACCTCGCGTTCGGCGGGCGCAACAACTACTGGAAGGCCATCGCGGTCAGCCTGCTGCTGCTGGTCCTGCCGGTGCTGCTGGAAGGTCTGGGCGGCACCCTCGCGTACCTCGGGGACCTGAGCGGCGTGGGCTTCCTGCGCTCCCTCGGGAACCTGAGCCTGCATCAGGGCGCGTGGGGCCTGCCGGTGTGGCTGCTGCTGGCGGCCGTGTCGGTCGGGCTCGCCAGTTACGGCTTCCGGGGCCTGTGCCGTCAGTTCGGCCTGCTGGGCGGGTCGGGCGGCAGCGCGAACGCCACCCGCATCGACGGGCCGCAGCCGGCCCTCGACTGGGACGAGGAACTGTGATGCCCCGCCTGACGCGCCTGCGGCCTGAACGGACGGTCCGCCCATGATGGTGCACCGCAGCACCATGAAGATGCTCAGCGACCTGATCTCCCCCAAGGCGCTGGAACGCATCCTGTCGGACGCGGCGCGCGAGCGTCACGTGACGCTCTCCACGCTGGACGTGCCGACCCTGCAGGACATCCTGAAGCGCGACATCTACAAGCGCCTGCAGCTGAGCATCCCGGCCGCGCTCGCCAAGCGCCGCGTGCAGGAGGTGCTGGAGAGCCTGGAGCAGGAGGCCGTACGGCAGACGGCCGAGAGTCACACCACGCAGATCATCACGCTGGAGGACCAGGCGAAGCAGTTCGCGCTGTACTTCGACTGGCCGGAAACGCAGCGCCTGCGCGCCGTGCTGAGCGTGGCGAGGCAGACGACCGCCGAAGGACGCGACGCGGAAACCCTGCTGCTGGAAGGCGCGGAACTCATCGAGACGCTGGAACGCAAGCTGCGCGAGGGGCTCGTCACGCAGGGGCAGGACCTGTCGGAACTGAAGGCCAGCCTGGGGCGGCTGGCGGGCGTGGGCGGCCCGAAAATCAAGCGGCTGGAGGCGCTCGTCAAGCAGATCAGCGAGGCGCAGGAGAGCCGCACGCTGCTGCCCGCCGAGGTGGAGCGCGCGCTCGCGCTGACGCTCACGCTGCGCAAGCAGGTGGAGTCGTCGGTGGTGCAGCAGCTCAAGCCCGAGCAGAAGGCCGAGATGGTGGACGGCATGCTCGTCACCGGGCACGACGAGGTGCAGCCCTTCGACATCTCGCTGCTGTCACCGGAAGCGCAGGCGCGCGTGCAGACGCTGGAACGCGAGCACGAGGCGCGCCAGCTGACCGAACTCGCGCGGGAACACGCGGCGCTGCTGCGGCACGACCCGGACCTCGACGCGGAACTCACGGGCCTGCGCGACCGGTCGAACGCCGCGCAGGTGCTGGGCGAGCCCGCCATCACCGCGCTGCGCGAACGCCTCGCGCAGGCCCGCGCCGACCGGATGACGCAGCAGCAGACGCAGCTCACGGAACTGTCCGCGCGTCTCGAACACCTCGGCGTGCAGGGACACGACGAGTCCGTGCAGCTCGCGCGGCAGCTGCTGTCTGTCGTGCAGGGCACGCAGCAGGCGGGCGGCCTCGCGCTGGACGAACTCGCGCAGCTGGGCGACCTCGTCACGACCCTGGAATCCAGCGACGCGCGCAGCCGCGAGCAGCTGATGGCCCTGCAGCGCGAGACCTTCGAACTGGAGCGGCGCGCGCGTGAAGTGCCGGGCGCCCTGACGGACCTGCAGCCGCTCATCGAGCAGGCGCGCGCCACGCTGGCCGCCGGTCAGAACGCAGACCTGGAACCGCTGTGGAGCATCCTGGAGCGCCGCATGGGCGAGGCGGCGCAGCAGCGCGAGCAGATGGACGCCCGCGCGGCACGCGTCATGCAGGACTACGACCGTTACCGCCACCTGGCGGGCGAGACCATCCAGAAGCTCGGGCGGCTCGCGGACGTGCTGCGCGAACAGCAGCGGCTCGGCACGCTGTCCAGCGACGCCCGCACCCGCTACCTGCAGACGCTGGAGAGTGCCGAGGCCCTGCTGACGGAAGCGCAGGCGGAATTCCAGGCGGCGCGGGAGGTCACGGCGACCTTCGGGGCGGACGCCCTGTCGGACCTGCTGGGCGTGTTCGACTCGGACGCCTTCGAGCAGAACGACGTGGCCACCGACCTGCTCAGCACCGAGAGCAGCGCCCCCATCCACACGGACCCCGCCCAGCATGAGAATGCGCCTGCCCGCGCCTCGCAGGACCCCTTTGGGCTGGCGGCGTTGCTGGCGGCCACGTCCACCCAGCCTGCCCCGGCACTGGAGGAGGCGACGCTGTTCGAGTCGGCGCTCCCCTTCCCGTCCGGAACGCCGGATCTCGCGAACCTGACCCTGCCGCCCGCCGGGACGCCCGACCTGCCTCACGGGGTACTCGTGCGGACGTGGCGCGTCACGAAGGGACAGGTGGTGGAAGGGGACCTCTCCCCCGCCGGCGACTGGTCCACCGAGACGGACTGCGAGGCGGACGTGCTGCGCCTCGCGTGGCTGGCCGATCAGGCGGCCGAACTGCACCCCTCGCGCCTCACGCTGGACGTGGGGGGGCGCTGCTGGCTCACGCTGCCTCAGCTGGGCGGCAGCACCCTGGTGGTGTACGCGCCGGACCTCGTGATGGCCGAACGGGCCGCCGCGCAGTGGGCAGAGCGAGGGACGGGCCTCATCCAGAACTGACACGGCCAGGCAGGGAAAGAAACTGAATCCGCGCGCCCCGACCAGAGAAGGTCGGGGCGCGCGGATTCCCTGAAGTTCAGCTCGTTCCGGTCTTATACGGTGTTGATCCGATTCCAGGGATGCCGGGAACAGCACCGACATCCCTTCCACCTCCTCAACACCGGACTTGTTGGTGCTCGCTTCGCTCGGCTGAACTCTACAAGTTCAGCTCAAAACCGTATTACTTCTTGCCGCCGAGCAGGCTGCCGAGCAGGCCACCCAGGTCAGGCTGCGAGGACTGGTTCTGCGTCTGGGCCTGTGTGTTGCCACCGCCGAGCAGTCCGCCGAGCAGACCGCCCAGACCGCCCATGCTGCTGCCGCCCGCACCACCGAGCAGACCACCGAGCAGGTCGCCCAGACCGCCGGCCGCGCCGCCCTGGTTCTGCGTGCGGCCCAGCGCGCCGAGCACCAGGGGCGCCACGATGCTCAGGATCTGCATGGCCATCTGCGGGTCGATACCGGCGTGCTGCGCGACGGCGTTCGCGGCGGCGGGCGTCTGCGCACCGAAGGCGTGGTTCAGGATGGCCGCGCCGTCCTGCGTGTTGGGCAGCTGACCCTGAGCGAACCCGTCGAGGCTGCTGCCGTCGTGCTGCTGCAGGGCGCTGCTGAGCGCGGCCTCACCGTCCGGCGACTGCGCGTTGTGGTTCAGGGCGCTCAGGATGAGCGGAATGCTGGCCTGCATGGCGGCCTGCGTCTGTTCCGGGGTGGCGCCCACCTGGGAGGCCACACTGCTGGCCTGGGTGGGGAGCAGACCGCCGAGCATGTCGAGTACGTTCATGGTGTTCCTCCGGTGGTCCGGACGGACCGGCCAGTGCATCCCCGGCGGGTGGGGAGCGGCAGGTCAGGTTCTCCGGACACGGTCATCATAGGTGGTCGGGCGGGTTCCCGCTTCCCCCGACGGAGGCGTCCGCCGGGGGGAGTGAGACGGTTTTGAGCTGAACTTGTAGAGTTCAGCCGAGCGAAGCGAGTGCCAACAAGTACGGTTTGGAGGAGATGGAAGCGGGCAGGCGTCCTGCAGGGCGCTGTTCTGCCCAAGAAGGGATGTCGGTGCTGCTTCCGGCATCCCTGGAATCGGATCAAAACCGGATGACGCGCGGTTCCCTGACCTTCGGGGCGGCCGTGTTACTTGCGGGGCGGCTGGGCGGGACGCACCTCGACGCGGCTCGGCAGGGTGCGGGGGTGCATGGCGAGCAGGTCCATCACGATCTGCGCGAGGTCTTCCGGCTGGATCTTCCAGGCGTCCGTGTCGGCGTCCGGCTGGTGCCCGGCGAAGTGCGTGGCGACGCTGCCCGGCATGATCTGCGACACCTTGATGCCCAGCGGGCGCAGGTCCAGCATGATCGCCTCGGAGAAGCCGTTCATGCCGAACTTGCTGGCGTTGTAGGCGCTGCCGCCCGCGAAGGGGTTCTTGCCCGCGAGGCTGCTGAGCAGCAGCACGTACCCCTGCGTGCGCGACAGGGCGGGAATGGCGGCCTTGACGGTGTGGAAGGCCCCGGTGAGGTTGGTGTCGATGACTTCGCTCCACTGTTCGGGCGTCATGTCCTGCACGGGCGCGAAGTTGCCGAGGCCCGCGTTCACGAACAGCACGTCCAGCCCGCCGAACGCGGCGACGTGCGCGTCCACGGCGTCCTGTACGGCCGTGAAGTCGCGCACGTCGCACACGACGCCGCGTGCGCCCTCACCGAGCTGCGCGGCGGCCGCTTCGATCTCGGCGGCGTTGCGGCTGGTGACCGTGACCTGATACCCGCCCTTCAGGAGGGCCTCGGCGGTCGCGTACCCGATGCCTTTGCTGCCGCCCGTGACGAAGGCGCTCTTGCGTGCCGTGCCTGCTTGCGTGTCGTTCATGCTGGCACGCTAACACGCGGCCGGGCCGGAGAAAGGGTGTCTGAAGGTCAGGTCAAGCCGGACGCGCCCACCCCCTGTGGAGGGCGGGCGCGTCCGGTGGTGTGGCGGGCGGGGTGACTCCCGGCCGGTCAGGGGAGCTTGGCGACGAGCTTGTCGTAGATGTAGTTGAAGGCGTCCGCGCGGTGCGTGTACACGTCCCACACCCCGAAGCGGTCCTGCAGCACGGCACTGTTCTTGGCGCGTTTCAGGTCGACGCGCACCTGGAAGCTCTCCCAGGGGACGAGCGCGCCGGGCATGGTGGCGGAGGGCCGCAGGGTGATGACGCCGGGCGTGGCGGGGTCCGTCACGAACTTCGCGTTCGGGTACTTGCGCTGGATGGCGCCCTGCAGGTCGTGCTGCAGCGCCGTGACGACCATCTGCTTCTGGTCCGCGCCGAGCAGGTTCACGTTGCCCTCGATGGTGGGGGGCAGCACGACGTACGTGCCGGACTGCAGGTTCGCCTGCGTCCAGCCGGCCGCGGCCTGCGCGGACGCGCTGGTGGACTGCGGCGCGGCCGCCTGCACCAGGGAGACGGGAAGGGTCAGCAGGGCCAGGACGGCCAGAGTCTGCGTGCGGGGGGGCTTGATCTTCATGCTCTCAGTGCACCACATGCAAGCTGACGGGAGATGGGGTGGGCGTGAGTGGTCTTCCGGTTGCCTGAAGGTGGGGGCTCCGGGCGCCCGCACGCCCTCACGTCCGGTGGGCGGACGCTAGCATGAACGGCATGGTTGACCTGTTAGGCACGATGCGCCGTCTGCGCGCCCCGGACGGCTGCCCCTGGGACCGGGAGCAGACGCACGAAACGCTCCGCCCGTACCTGCTGGAGGAGGCGGCCGAAGCGGCGGACGCCATCACGGCCGGGAACCTGCCGGAACTCGCCGGGGAGCTGGGCGACGTGCTGCTGCAGGTGGCGTTTCACAGCGTGATCGCGGAGGAGGCCGGGCACTTCACGTACGCGGACGTGGAGCGCGGCATCGTCGAGAAGCTCGAGCGGCGTCACCCGCACGTGTTCGGGGACGTGCAGGTGAGCGGCAGTGACGAGGTGGCGAGCAACTGGCAGGCCATCAAGGCGCAGGAGCGCGGCGGGCGGGACCGCACCCTGACGGAACGGATTCCCTCGGCGCTGGGCGCACTGGCGCGCGAAGCGCAGGCGCAGCGGCTCCTGCAGCGCGAACGGCCCGGCGGCGCGCCGCAGGCTGCAGGGCAGGGTGACGTGGGCGCGGTGCGGGAGGCCCTGCGGGACGCGGACGGCGAGGCGGGCGTGGCGCGCCTTCTGTCGGCCGTCGTGGCGTTCGCCCGCGCGCAGGGCGTGGACCCGGAACTGGCCCTGCGCGCCCACACGGCCCGCACCCTGCAGGCCGCGGAGGCGAACCCTTGACGGAACCGGACCTGCTCGACGATCCCTTCGGCCTGTGGCTGAGCGGCCGCACCCGGCAGGGTCTGCACCTGCCGGACTTCCGGCGCGCGGCCGTGCTGGTGGGCCTGACGCTGGAACCGGACCCGCGCGTGCTGCTCACCGTGCGCTCCACGGCCCTCCCCACCCACAAGGGACAGATCAGCTTTCCCGGCGGGAGCCTGGAGGCGGACGAGACGACCGTGCAGGCCGCGCTGCGCGAGGCGCACGAGGAGGTGGGCCTCGACCCGGCCGGCGTGCAGGTGCTCGGCGAGCTGGACGACGTGTTCACGCCGTTCCGATTTCACGTGACGCCCGTCCTGGCGCGCCTCCCGGCAGAACTGCAGCTCAGTCCGGGCGACGAGGTGGCGGAACTGCTGCTGCCGCGCCTGTCGGAACTGCGGGCGGCCGTTCCCACCACGCAGGAGCGCGTCTCGCCGCTGGGCGACATGATCACCATCTACCACTACCCGTGGCGCGGGCACGACATCTGGGGCATGACGGCCCGCGTGCTGCGCGAGGTGCTGGAGAGCGGCGTGCAGTGACGCGAACTTGAGCCGAGCGCCTGAAGTTCAGCCGAGCGGCATACGGGGCCGCCGTCCGGCCGTGAGCATCCAGGATGACAGGTGTGATCCGGACAGGAGCAGGTCGCATGGCTGCAAGTGCTGGCCCCGAACCGCGGCGCGCAGCGGCAAGGCAAGAAAGCGGCGCGCACGTTCATCCGTGCGCGCCTCGTTGAGGGGGTGCCGCGTTCAGCGGGCCGTGAAGTGACTCTGGATGTTGCTCATGAACTCCGCGCGGGTGCGGGAGTCCTCCTTGAACAGGCCGCGCATGGCGCTGGTGGTGGTGCTGGAGTTCTGCTTCTCCACGCCGCGCATCGCCATGCACAGGTGCACGCCTTCCAGCACGACGGCCACACCGACGGGGTTCAGGAGTTCCTGCACGGCCTCCGCGATCTGCGTGGTGAGGCGCTCCTGCACCTGCAGGCGGCGCGCGTACAGGTCCGTGATCCGTGCGAACTTCGACAGCCCGAGGATCTGCCCGCTGGGAATGTACCCGATGTGCGCGCGGCCGTAGAAGGGCAGCATGTGGTGCTCGCACATGCTGTAGAACTCGATGTCCTTCACGACGACCATCTCGCTGCCCTCGGCGGCGAACACGGCGTCCCCGGCGACCTCCTGCAGGGTCTGGCGGTAACCGCCCGTCAGGAAGCCCCAGGCCTTCTCGACGCGCTGCGGGGTCTTGAGGAGGCCCTCGCGGGCGGGGTCCTCCCCGATGCGTTCCAGCCAGCTGTGCGTCAGTTCGGCGAGACCGCTGCCGTCGGCGGCGGGGTTCACGGTGTCGTTTGTCTTGGGTATCGGCATGGTGTCGGCCTTTTCGGTGAGTCGAGCGGTCACGGGGACCTCCTTGAGTGCAGGAAGTCTAGTGGGCCGCCCGGCGTGCGATTGTCAGAGTTGCGCCAGACTCACCCGCGCGTCTCCTGGCGGCTGAGTCTGGCGGGGGTGGTCAGACGCTCCAGTCCACCTGGCCGTACGTCTGCTCGCGGGCCGGGCCGCACGAGAAGATCACGACCTTGCAGTTCACGGTCTCCTCGATCAGGTCGAGGTACGCCTGCGCTTCGGCGGGCAGGGTGGCGCGGCTGGTGGCGCCGTCGGTGGTGCTCCAGCCTTTCATCTGGCGGTACACGGGCTGGCCGTCCGCGTCGTAGTGCGTGCAGACGGGCACGGTGTCCAGGCCCGCGAGGACGTCCATCTTGTTGATGACGAGGCCGTCCAGGCCGTTGACTTCCACCGCGTAGCGCAGCAGTTCGAGGTCCAGCCAGCCGACGCGGCGCGCGCGGCCGGTGGTGGTGCCGTACTCGTCCCAGGGCTGAGAGCCGTCACCGCGCAGGCGGAGTTCCATCTCGCCGGACACCTCGGTCAGGAAGGGGCCGTGGCCGACACGGGTGTTGAAGGCCTTGGCGACGCCGTACACCTTGTTGAGGGCCTTGTGGCTGACGCCCGTGCCGACCAGGATGCCGCCCACGGTAGGGTGGCTGCTCGTCACGAAGGGGTACGTGCCGTAGTTCAGGTCGAGCAGGGTCGCCTGCGCGCCCTCAAAGAGCACGTTGCGGCCCTCGCGGACCGCCTGGCGCAGCTGCGCGCCGGTGTCGTACACGAAGGGCGAGAGCGCCTCGCGGATCGGCGCGAGGTCCTTCAGGGCCGCCTCCGCGTCCGTCCAGCCCGCGTCGCGGGTGCTGTTCGGCTTGGCTTCCAGCAGGCGTTCGACGCGCTCGGCGAGCACCTGCTCGTCCAGCAGGTCCCCGAAACGGATGCCGACGCGGCGGGCACGGTCGGCGTACGCGGGGCCGATGCCGCGCCCGGTGGTGCCCACGAAGTCCTTGCGGCCGTCCACGTACTTGTGGTGCGGCAGCACGAGGTGCGCGCGGTCACTGATGCGCAGGTCCGGTTCCAGCCCGGCAGCCAGCAGGTTGCGGCGCTCCTCCATGAACTTCATGGGGTCGATGACCATGCCGTCTCCCAGGATGCTGACCGTGCCGGGGTGCAGCACGCCGCTGGGCAGCAGGTTCAGCTTGAAGGTCTGGCCTTTGGCGGTGACGGTGTGACCGGCGTTCGCGCCGCCCTGGTACCGCACGACGTACTCCGCTCCCGGGGCGAGAAAGTCGGTGATCTTGCCCTTGCCCTCGTCTCCCCACTGCGCTCCGATAATTGCGATTCCCGGCATCTGATGCTCCTGAACGCCACGCACGCAGACCGGGTTTCTCCCGGCCCAGGCCTCCTGCTCAGCGCCGCCGGAGCAGTCACGAGACAAAAAAAAGCACGGTGCGTGGCACCGTACTTCAGTTTATCAGGTTGTGGCGGGCGCGCGTCCCGTCCGGTCCAGACGGGTGGACGCGCGTCAGAACAGCAGGCGGATGGGCGTGCCGAGCAGGCCCGCAACCTCGTGCAGGAACTGCGCGCCGCGTGCCGGGTCGAGTTCGCCGCGCAGGCTGAGTGCGGCGCCCTGCGTGGACGTGCGGCCCACGCTGAGGCTCAGGTCGCCGCGGTGCAGTTCGTCGAGGCCCAGTTCGGCGGCGTCCAGCACCAGCAGGGCCGCGTGCGCGTCGCTGTGGCGCTTGAGGTCGTCGAGGGAGGCGCGGAAGTCGCCGCTCAGGTCGGCGGCGAGCGCCTGCCCGGCGTGCGTGCCGAGCGCGACGGGGCCGTCCAGGCCGAGGGTGCTGGCGCTGCGGGCGGCCGCGCGGGCCACGAGCAGGCTGAGCGGCACCTCGCGGAACAGCGCTTCGGAGAGCTGGGCGCGGGCCGTTTCGAGCGCGGCGACGTCCACGTTCAGGCGCAGCACGCTGGTCTGCCCGAGGGCGGCGGCCGGGGCAGCGGCGGGCACGACCGGCCCGCTGTGGGCGGCGGGTTCGGTCTGCTCGGCCTGGGCCGTTTCGGCGTGCACGGGTTCGGTATGGACGGGTTCAGGCTGCACGGCAGCCGCCTGGGCAGGTTCCGTCGCGTGGTGCGCGGCAGCGGCACCCAGGCCAGCGGCAGCGAGCCCGGCGACGGCCAGTCCGGCAGCGGCAGGAGTGGACACCGTGTCGCTGTCGCTCTCGGGTGCGTGCGCCGGGGACGCTTCCTGCGGGACCTCGTGCGCCGGGGGCGCTTCCTGCGGGACCTCGTGGTGATGGCCGAGCAGGGTGGATGCTTCGGGGATCACCTCGTCGGTCGGCAGGGGGCGCAGGTCGGTGTCGGCCGTGTCGGCGACCGCTTCGGTGTGCTCGGGGCTGGTCTCAGCCTGCACGTCCTCGCGCCACTGGTCCGCGACGAGCGGCGCAGCCACCGGGGAGTCCGGCACGTGCGGCAGCTGTTCCGCCATGGCCTCGCCCAGCACCTGCTCCGGCACGGCGGGCTCACTGTCGGCGGCCACCTCGTCCACGGCGGGCTCGGGGATAAAGACGGGTTCCGGCTCGGTCACCGGCTCAGGCTGCACGACTTCGGTCTGAACGGGTTCCGGCTGGACAGATTCCGGCTGGGAGGAGCGGTTGCCGTACAGGCGGGACAGGAAGCCGCCCAGGCCGAAGCCGCCACCCGTCGCGGGCGTCTCGGGCGCGGCCGGGGCCACCTGGGCGGCAGGCGCGACCTCGGGGGTCGGCAGCTGCACGGGCGTTTCGGTGACAGGCTCAGGCGTGCTGAATTGAGCGGCGACCGGTGCGGCGGCCACAGACTCCTGCACGGCGGGCTGAGCGAAGACCGGCTCGCTGTGGGCCGGTTCCGTGTACGCCGGTTCGGCCTGTGCGGCGGGCTGGGCCGTCCACGCGTAAGTCGGGGCGGGCTCCTGCGTGGCGGGCACGGTCGGCTGCGCCTCTTCCTCGACCGCGAGGTCGTCGGCGCGCAGGAAGGAGTCTTCCGGGTCGACGGGGCTCGGGTCGTAGGCGGGCGCGGGATCGTACGCGGTCAGCGGCGCGACATGAGCGGGCTCACTGTACGCGGTCGCCGCGACCGGCTCGGGATCGGAGAGTTCCAGCTCGTCCCCAACGATGTCCTCGCCTTCGGTCTCGCCGTCGGCGTCATCGAGTTCGAATTCCAGGTCGTCGTCAACGTCGGCGTCCACGGTGGGCGCGTACTCGACCGACACCTCGGGCGCGGCAGGCGCCGGGACGGGCTGCACTTCGGCGTCCATGGACTGCGCCTGGGCGGCCGGGGTGATTTCCGGCACGGCGGGCGCACTCCAGGCGGGCGCGACGGGCGACGGGCTCACCGGGGGGACCTGAACGGGGGGGGCGGGCTCGGCAGCCGTTCCGCCGGAGAACGCGCTGAGCGGCGCAGTCACCTGCGCCTCCGGCACGTGCGCCTGCACGGCCTGCGCCTGCTGCGCCACGAAGTCCGTGATGTCGGACTCGACGCCCGCGGCGCTCAGCGCCTGCAGGCCCGAGGGGTTGACGGGCATGGGCGGCATCTCGCCGGTCCAGCCGGGCGGCGCCTCGTCCACCGGGGTGGCGGGGGGTTCCTCGTCACCACTCATCACCCGCGACAGGTAATTCAGGATGTCCTGCTCGACGACGCTGCCGTCAGCACCCGAACCTTGGATGCTGCGCCAGTCGATACCGTTCGCTTCGGCCAGGATCTTGGCCAGCGGTGAGATTGAGTCCATGTGTGCCACCTCTGGCCTGACATTCTAAGGCATTTCTCACGGCTGTCCGTGAGGTTTTTCGGGAGCTGGGGGGGTGGGAGCGGCGTGCTAGGCTGGGTGTTACCAGCCCATTCTAAAGGGGTCTTGAGAGAAGGATGCGACATGTTGATCTTTGAGGAAATGCAGGCGCGGGGCCACGAGCAGCTCACCGTGCTCCAGCACGCGCCCAGCGGGTTGCGGGCCGTGGTGGCCGTCCATTCCACGGTGCTCGGCCCGGCCATCGCCGGGTGCCGACTGCGTCCCTACGACGAGGAACGCGCGCTGCGCGACGCGCTCGCCATGAGCGAGAGCATCACCCTGAAAGCCGCCCTCGCCGGACTGAACTACGGCGGCGGGGCCTGCGTGCTGATGGCGCCCGAGAACGGCGCCGAGGAAGGCCACCTGCGCGAGGCGCTGTTCCGTTCGCTGGGCCGCCAGGTGCGCGGCCTGGGTGACCGGGTCGTGCTGACCGAGGACGCGGGCGTGACCGGTCAGGACATCGCCTTCGTGGCGCAGGAGACGACCTCCACGCTCGGCATGCACACCGACACCCCCACCGTGACCGCGTACGGCGTGTACCGGGGCCTGAAGGCCGCGGCGCGCACCGTGCTGGGCAGCGAGAGCCTGCGCGGCGTGCGGGTCGCGGTGCTGGGCGTCGGGTCGCTCGGCGCGGCGCTGTGCGGGCACCTGTACCGCGAGGGCGCGCGCCTCACCATCGCGGACACCCGGCCGGGGCGGGCGCAGGCGCTGGCGGAGGAGCTCGGCGACAACGTCGCGGTCGTCCCGGCCGACGAGCTGCTCGACACGCCCTGCGACGTGCTGTCCCCGTGCGGGTTCGGGCACAGCATCAAGTTCGCGGACGTGGAGCGCCTGCAGTGCCGCATGATCGCGGGCGGCGAGCACCACCCGCTCTCGCGGCGCGGCGAGCAGGCCGTCAAGGAGGCCGGCATCGCGTACGTGCCGGACTACGCCATCAACGCGGCGGGCCTGATCGCCGTCGCGACCGGCATCAGTGCCGAGGCGGCCGCCGAACGCGTGTACCAGACGGTGTCGCAGATCAGCGTGCTGGCCCAGCAGAACAACAAACCCATTCATTCGGTGGCGCGCAGGCTCGCCGAGCGGCGCCTGGAACTGATCGGGTCGCTCGCCCGGCCGCTCTGACCGCCCCCGCGAGGACCTCCAGGCATGCGTGAACCCCTCCCCACCCACCCCCACTCCACCGCCACTCCCCTGACCGTCCGGAGGTCCGTATGCCGTTCGTGATCGGCGTGGCGGGGGGGTCCGGCAGCGGCAAGACCACCGTGACGCGCCGCGTCATCGAGACGGTCGGCACCGAGGGCGTCGCCGTGCTGGTGCAGGACAACTACTACCGCGACCAGTCGGACATCCCCTTCGACGTGCGCACCAAGACCAACTACGACCACCCGGCCGCCTTCGACTGGGAACTGCTGCAGGAGCACCTCGAAGCGCTGCTGGCCGGCGTCCCGATCGAGATGCCCAGCTACGACTTCACGAACCACACGCGCGCCCCGGAGACGCTGACGGTGCTGCCCGCGCCGGTCGTGGTGATCGAGGGGTTCTTCACGCTGTACGAGAAGGCCATCCGGCAGCACATGCACCTGAAGGTCTTCGTGGACGCCGACGCCGACGTGCGCTTCATCCGGCGCTTCCAGCGCGACACGCAGGAGCGCGGCCGGACGCCCGAGAGCGTCATCCGGCAGTACCTGGACTTCGTGCGGCCCATGCACCTGCAGTTCGTGGAGCCCACCAAACGGTACGCGGACGTCATCATTCCGCACGGCGGCCTGAACGAACCGGCGCTCGACATGCTCGCCGCCCGCATCCGCAGCACCGTCTGACCCTGTAGCCGTCCGGGCGGGGCGTCCGCAGCCACGGGCCGCAGCGCCGCGTCCGTACACCCGGCCTTTACCGTGGCGCGTCATACTGAACGGCCGAGCACGCCCGTCCGCCCCCGACCCAGACCATTCCCGGAGCCACTGTGACCCCAACCACCCCGCCCGCCAGCCGCAACCCGCTGCTGCCCACCCCGAACCGCCACCCGCTCACGCCGGTGCTGCTGCTGCTCATCGCGCTGTCGCTGATCCCGGCGCTGATCCTGGCCTTCACGCGCGTCCAGTTCGAGCAGGCGCAGAAGACCGTGTCCATCGTGATGGACTACTCGTCACTGTCAGCGCAGGCGAACCTGAACGGCCAGACGCCGCTCGGCCTGCTCGGCCAGTACCGTGCGCTCGGCGTGAACGGCGTGGCCGTGTACGAGGACACCGTGGGCAGCAAGGTCGCGCGCGGCGAACTGTACCTCAAGCCGGGCAGCGAACTGGCCGTCGAGAACCCCGGCGCGAACGTCAACACGCAGCTCACGTACACCCGTGACCTGAAGCCCGGCACGACCGCCGCCCTCAAGGCGCGCTTCAACCTGAAGTTCACGGACGTCACCGTGGGCGGGCAGAGGTGGACGGCGTGGCCGACCGACATCAGCTTCCTGCCCGCCGGTCCGAACACCACCCTGATCAGCGCCCTGAAGGCCCAGGGGTACGTGGTCGTGTACCGTCCCTACGACAGTCCCGTCGTGAAGGTGCCGGGCAGCGACTGGCCGGACGTGCCGTTCCTGGCGTTCAACGACACCGAAGTGATCGGCGCGCGCGACCCGGAACTCATGCGTCAGGTCCGGGCGCGCCTCGGGAACCGCGTTCCCGCCATCATCGAGTTCACGCCGCAGAAGGGCCTCGACCAGCTCATCGCGGGCGGGAAGGCCGTGCGGCTCTTCTCGATCAGCGCCGCGTGGCAGGACCTGCTCACGCCGCCCGAGGTGAGCAGCAAGTTCGTGCTCGCCGCGCGTGAACGCAGCCACAAGCTGCTGTACACCCGGCCCTTCAAGACCGTGAACGACACGACCACCTTCCTGAAGGACCTGAAGACCGGCCTGGACAAGTGGGGCATCCGGGTCGGGACGCCCGTCGCTGCCGCGTACGAGCCGAACCTCCTGCTGAAGTGGCTGTGCATCGTCGGGCCGCTCGCCGCGATCCTGCTGATCGGCCTGAGCTACCCGCTGACGCGCGTGGGGCTGGGCGTCGCCGTGATCGGCCTGCTGATCGCGCTCGGCCTGAACGGCGGGCAGCCGTTCCCCGGCTTCGCGCTCGTGGCCGCCATCAGCTTCCCGGCGCTGGGCCTCGTGATGCGCCGCGACCGCGTCACGGACTGGTTCGTGGCGACGGGCTTCAGTCTGGCGGGCGTGCTGTTCGTGTCGGCGCTCGGCGCGAACCGTGACAGCATGCTGGGCCTGGACCCCTTCAAGGGCGTGGGTCTGACGCTGCTCTTCCCGATCCTGCTGGTGGCCCTCAGCTTCCTGCCGCGCCAGGACATCCGCAAGACCGTGTACCAGATCTACACGGCGCCCATCAAGCTGGGCGACATCATCGTGATGGTGCTCGGCGCGGCCGCGTTCGCGCTGGTGTTCCTGCGGCGCGGCAACGCGACGGGCGTCGGCGTCTCGGACGCCGAGGCGAAAGTCCGGCAGAGCCTGCAGGACAGCATCATCCGGCCGCGCTTCAAGGAACTGGCGGGCCACCCGCTGCTGCTGCTGGGCCTGAGCGGCATCCTGCCCGGATACTTCACGCTGCTGATGCTGCTGGGCGGCGTGATCGGGCAGGCGAGCATCCTGAACACCTTCAGTCACTTCCACACGCCGCTCCTGATCAGCTTCCAGCGGGCCTTCATCGGGCTGGGCGCGGGCCTGGTGCTGGGGTACGTGGCGCTGTACGCCGTGAAGTTCGCCATGCGCCTGTGGCAGGGGCGCGGCGACTGGCTGCGGTCCGGCACGCTCAACTGAGCGCAGGCCGCACACCGGGCGTCCTTCCCTGCCTCCGGAGCGGGCGTCACCCACGCAGGTTCGCTATCCTGTGGGCGCGGTGACGCCCGTTCCGCGCAGTCCGCCGTCACCTCCGGCATCACGTTCGTCACACTGGACGCCGCTCCCGTTCCGCCCCGCCTGGCGCGGGGAGTTCCGGGCGATTCCGGCGCCGAAGGGTCACCATGAAGATCACCGTCAGCGGTTACTACGGCTTCCACAACACGGGCGACGAGGCCATCGCGCTCGCCATCTCCCGCGAACTGAAGTCGCGCGGGCACGCTCCGCTGCTCCTGAGCCGCGAGCCGGACCACACACGCCGCGCGTACGGCTGCGCGAGTGCCGCCCGCATGAACCCGGCCGCACTGCTCGGCTCCCTGCTCGGCGCGCAGATGCTGTGGTCGGGCGGCGGTGGCCTGCTGCAGGACAAGACCAGCGCCCGCAACCTCACGTACTACCTGACGCTCATCCGGGCGGCGCAGCTGCTGCGGCGGCGCGTGGTGATCTTCAACCAGTCGATCGGGCCGCTCAGCCTGGAGGGCGGGGCGCGCGTGGCGCGCGTCCTGACGGGCGGCAGCGTGCAGGTGATCGTGCGGGACCGCGGGAGCCTGGAGACGCTGCGGCACCTGGGCGTGCAGGCGCGGCTGGGCGGCGATCCGGCGCTGCTGCTCGCACCGACGCCGGGCCTGACGGCCGACCGGAACACGGTGGTGCTCGCGCCGCGCGGCGACGTGCAGGACGCGAACGCGGGCCTGAAGGCGCTGACGGCCCTGCTGCGCGAGAAGGGCCGCCGCGTGGTGGTCCTCAGCTTCCATCCCGGCGTGGACGACACGGCCGCGCACGCGCTCGGGGCGGACGAGGTGATCAGCACGAGCGACCCCGCGCGCGCACTCGACACCATCGCGGCGGCCGGGTACGTGGTGGGGGTGCGCCTGCACGCCGTGATCCTGGCGGCCGCGGCGGGCGTGCCGTTCGCGGGCGTGAGTTACGACCCGAAAGTGGCGGGCTTCTGTACGGACGCGGGCGCGCAGAGCGTGCCGACGGGATTCGAGGCGGCGCAGGTGTGCGGGCTCGTCATGAAGAACGTCTCGCCCGACTGGGCGCAGGTGCAGGAGATGCAGCGGCGCGCGCGCGACAGTTTCGGCTGGGCGCTGGACGGGTGAGGCGACCCGAAATGCTCTACGCTGTGCCTGCATGAGCCGAGACGTTCCCCACCCGCATCCCGACGGCCCCCTCATCTCGCTGGGCGATCTCGCCTGGGACGTGCTGGCCCGGCCGGACACGCTGCTGCAGGCGGGCGGCGACACGACCGGACGGCTGGAACTGTCGGGCGGCGGGAGTGCCGCGAACCTCGCGGTGTGGGCGCGGCGGCTGGGGCAGCCGAGCACCTTCGTGGGCAAGATCGGGGCGGACACCTTCGGTGAGCTGGCCGTCGCGGCCCTGCGGGACGAGGACGTGACGCCGGAGGTGACGGTGTCGGCCCTGCACCGGACAGGCGTGATCCTCGCGATGATCGACCAGCGCGGGCAGCGCGCCATGCTGACCGGGCAGGGCGCCGACTGGGAGCTGCTGCCGTCGGAACTGCCGCGGCACCTGATCGCGTCGGGGCGGCACCTGCACCTGACCGCGTGGAGCCTGTTCCGCGACCCGCCGCGCGCGGCGGCGCTGGAGGCCGCGCGGGTGGCGCACGCGGCGGGCGCGACGCTGTCGCTGGACCCGGGCAGCTTCCAGATGATCGGGCAGCTGGGGCGGGGGCGGTTCCTGCGGGTGCTGGACAGCATTCCGTTCGACGTGATCTTCCCGAACGCGGACGAGGCGCGCGCCATGAGTGACGAGGACACGCCCGAAGCGGCGATGGACTGGTTCCGGGAACGCTACCCGGACGCGCTGGTGGTCCTGAAGATGGATGAGCGCGGCGCGCTGCTGGAAGGGCCGGGGTGCGCGCGGGCGCACGTGGACGCGACCCGTGACCGGCTGATCGACGCGACCGGGGCGGGCGACGCGTTCGGCGGGGCGTTCCTGGCGCAGTACCTGCGGCACGGGAACGCGGTGGAGGCGGCGGGCGCGGCGGCGCAGGTGGGCGGCTGGGTGGTGTCGCGCTTCGGGGCGAGGCCGCCCGCGGACGCGGACCTGCACGCGCGCCTCGCGCCGTACCTGGACGCGGCAGGACGCGCGGGCGACCGCGTGGCCGGGGGGACGGTATGACGGACACGTACCAGCCTGCCCCGCCCCGCCCGCCGAGGCGCCGCCGCGCGTGGTGGAAGGTGCTGCTGGCCGTGCTGCTGCTCCTGCTGCTGGTGGCGGGCGGCGTGGCCGGGTACGCGTGGAGCCTGACGCGCGCCCCGCAGGGCGCGGCGGCCACCCAGGCGTACACGCTGGAAGTGAAGCCCGGCGACACCCTGCCGGGCGCGGCCGCGCGGCTGCAGGCGGCGGGCGTGCTGCGCTCCCCGGACGCGCTGCGGACCATCATGCGGGTGCGCGGCACGGCCGGGCGGCTGCGCGAGGGGTACTACGACCTGCCCGCCGGTCTGGACGCCTTCCAGCTGGCGGACCGGCTGGCGGACACGCCCAGGCCGCGCGTGCGCAACGTGACGGTCCCGGAAGGCAAACGCGTGCGTGACCTGCCGGACATCCTGACGGCCGCGCGGCTGGGTGACCCGGCCACGCTGCCCGCCGCGCTGAAGGCCGCCCGGGGCGACTGCCCGAACGGGTCACTGGAAGGCTTCCTGTTCCCGGCCACGTACCCGTTCCGGCCTGAAGTGACGGACGCCGAGATCGTGCGCGCCATGCAGGACCGCATGACGCAGGAGTTCACGCCGGAACGCCTGAGCGCCGCCAGGCGTCTGGGGCTCACGACGTGCGGGTGGGTGACGCTGGCGAGCATGGTGCAGGCCGAGGCGGCCACGGTGGGCGAGATGCCGACCATCGCGGGCATCTTCCTGAACCGCCTGAAGGTCGGCATCGCGCTGGGCGCGGACCCGACCGTGGCGTACGGCCTGGGGAAGGACCTGAACCAGCTGGACCGCTCGGCGGGCGATTTCGTGAAGGACACGCCGTACAACACGTACACCCGGCAGGGCCTGCCGCCCGGCCCGATCAACAATCCCGGCGAGGCGGCGCTGCTGAGCGTGCTGAACGCGCGGCGCACGCTGCCGGACGGGCGGGAGGCGCTGTACTTCGTGCACGGCCTGGACGGCCGCATTCACGTGAACGCCGATTATGCCGCGCACCTGCGGGACGTGGCGCGCTACCGCTGAAGACCGCCCCGGCCACGCGGCGCTGCGGGCGGGCGGGTGTGCGCGGTCCTCATGGTCCGGACCTGTAGAATGCCCGGCGTGCGGCAAAAACTGCCCCTGTATGTCCTGAAGGAAGTGGTGCCCTGGTACCTGGGCGGTGTGCTGCTGTTCCTGACGCTCCAGATGACCGACGTGCTGAGCAGCACCGTCGGTCGGCTCATCACGTACCGCGTGCCGCTGGCCCAGGTGCTGGCGCTGCTGGGCGACCAGATGCCCGCCCTGCTGAACCGTTGCCTGGTGCTGGCGGTGCCGTTCGCGCTGCTGCTGGCGTTCGGGCGGCTCGCGAAGGACAGCGAGTTCAAGGCCGCGATGGCGGGCGGCGTGCGGCCCCTGCGGCTGCTGCTGCCGCTGCTCGTCCCGGCACTGCTGGTGGGGGGCTTCGCGTACTACAACGCGGGCTGGGTCACGCCCGCCGGGCAGGAGCGGTGGTGGAACGCGTGGTACGGGGTGTTCAATCAGGCGCCGCCGCCGCCCAGCACGGACCGGTACGCGTTCGCGCAGGGGGACACGTTCTACTCGGCGGGCCGCGTGCAGAACGACCGCAACGGGGTGCTGGCGAGCCTGGTGGGCGTGCTGGTGATCCGGGGCGACACGGTGTACAGCGCCGCGAACGGCGTGTGGGACGCGCTGGCGCACACGTGGACGATGGGCGGCGTGACGGTGGTCGGCCCGGACGGCGTGCCGAGACCCTACGCGGGCGAGCTGACGTTGCCGCAGCGGGACGTGCTGCAGCGGCCCGTGTCGCGGCCGGACCAGACGGGCACGCCGCAGCTCCGGGCGCAGCTGCGGCAGCTGCAGGCGGAGCGTCCCCTGCCGGACGAGACGCAGCGGTCCCTGGCCTTCGAGCTGAGTCGGCGGGTGGCGGACCCGTTCACGCCGCTGGCGTTCGTGCTGGCGGCGGGCGCGCTGGGGCTGCTGGTGAGCAACAGGGCGTGGGCGGCGGGCAGCGTGATCCTGTTCATCTTCGGGTTCTACGTGCTGTGGAGCACCGTGCCGTCGCTGGCGCAGGCGGGCGCGCTCTCCCCCACCCTGGCGGCGTGGCTGCCGAATCTGGTGTTCGTGGCGCTGGGCGCCGCACTCGCGTGGAGGCTGCGTTGAGGGCCGGGACAGGGGTGCAGGCCGGGGTGCGCCGCGCGTGCGGGGGGCGGGCGTGAAGCGCTTCGACCGGTACGTGCTGGAGGAGATCCTGCCGTACCTGCTGTCGGGGCTGGCAGTGGTGATCCTGCTGCTGCTGCTGGCCGCGCTGCAGAGCGTGATCGCGCCGCTGCTCGCGAAGGGCGCGGCGCCGCTGCTGGTGCTGCGGCTCGTGGCGCTGCAGGTGCCGGAGGCCGTGTCGCGTGGCCTGCCGATCGCGCTGCTGTTCGCGGCGATGCTGGGCCTGTCTCGCCTGTCGAGCGACGCGGAACTGAAGGCGGCGCAGTCGGGCGGGCTGAGCGGCACGCGGCTGTTCTGGCCGGTGCTGGCGCTGGCGCTGGGCGTGTCGCTGCTGAGCTTCACGGTGGCGGAGACGCTCGTGCCGCGCGCGAAGGTGGAGGCGCTGCAGGTGCAGCGCGACATCGTGCTCGACAACCCGCGCGTGCTGGGCCTGGGGGACGGGCGCGGCGGGACGGGCGTGGTGCTGCGCGACGCGCTCGGCCGGGCGATCAGCGTGGCGCAGGTCAGGCCCGGCGGACGGCTGGAGGGCCTGCGGATCGTGACGCTGCGGGACGGGCAGGGGGCGCGCGAGGTGATCACGGCGCGGCGCGGCACCCTGACCCGCAACGTCCTGATGCTGGAGAGCGGCGTGCGCGTCACGTACCAGGACACGCGGCCCGTGACGGTCGTGCGCTTCCGCAGCGGGACGCTGCCGGTGCAGGACCTGCAGGCGAGCCTCTCGGCGAACGACGAGCTGCTGCCCATCTACCTGCCGCTCCCGAAACTGATCGCGAACGTGCGCAGCATGGCGGCGCAGGGCATCCGGTCGCCGCGGGACTTCACGGCGCTGCAGCGGAAGTTCGCGGAACCGCTGGCGGCGGTCACGATGGCGTTCTTCGCGGTGGCGCTCAGCATCTACTCGCTGCGCAGCGGCGTGAACATCGGGCTGGTGTGGGTGCTGATGCTGACGTTCGCGTACTACGCGACGTGGAGCGTGTTCCGGGTGCTGGGCGAGACGGGGGCGCTGTCGCCGGTGCTGGCGGCGTGGACGCCGACCCTGATCTACCTGCTGGCGGGCCTGGGCCTGCTGGGCGTCGCGGCCCGCCGCTGAGGGGCGGCCGTTCGGGCCGGGCAGAATGCAGGCCGCGGAGTTTCCGTACACAAGAAAACCCGCTCCAGATGAGGGTTCAGCTCACCTTCCAGCTGCCCCAATGCTTCTTCACCTCGCATTCATGGCGGCCCGCATCTGTCTACACTAGAGGCGTCCATGAATCGCCTTGCCCCTGACATCGTGACCCTGCGCGTGGCGCACTGCCGCGCCGAACACGCCGCCAACGGTGAGCAGTACCATCTGGCCGTGATGCACTACCGCACCTGCCTGGAAGCGGCCGAACGGCGCGAGGACTGCCAGGCCGTCCGCTTCTTCGCCCTGCGCCTCGCGCACTGCTACGACAGCATGGGCCTGACGCACAAGGCGCAGGAGTTCCGCGCGCTGGGCGACTGCGACAGCGGTTCCCTCATCAGCTGACCTTCCGGGCGTGCGCGCCTGCCGGACCGTTCTCACGCCGCTCTTTTGAACCCGGTCCAACCCCGGGCCTACACTGCAGGCATGACTGCTGCCACGTCCCCGGCCCTGGAGGCCGCCCAGGCCCTGTTCAGCCCGCAGGCCATCCGTGACCCGTACCCGCTGTACGCGCGCGCGAAGGCGCTCGCGGCCGAGCAGGGCAGCGCGTCCCTGCTGCGCGTTCCGGAGTGGAACACCACCCTGGCCTTCGGGCACGACGCCGTGAGCGCCGTCCTCAGGAGTCCGGCCGCCGTGAGCGGCGCGGGCTTCGCGCAGGGCGACACCGAGGACGCGTACCCGGAAGCGATGCGCGTCCTGCAGCCCATGATGCTGTTCCACAACGGCATGTCGCACACGCGCCTGCGGGGACTGGCGCAGGCGGCCTTCACGCCGCGCGTCGTCGCGCAGAGCCGCGAACTGGTACAGTCGCGCCTCGACCGCCTCCTGCAGGGCGTGCAGGGCAGGCCCTTCGACGCCGTCGAGGAGCTCGCCGTGCCGCTCCCGGTGGGCGTCATCACCGAGATGCTCGGCCTGAGGGGCGAGGACGAGGCGAAGTTCCGGCAGTGGTCCGGCACGGTCGCCGACCTGCTCGGCGGCAGCGAACAGACGCCCGACCTGATGGCCCGCATCGAACAGGACGCCCGCGAGATGCGCGGGTACTTCCGGGACCTCGCGGACGAACTGCGCGCCCACCCGCAGCCGGGCCTGCTCAGCGCCCTCGCGGCCGCCGAGGACGGCGGGGAACGCCTGAGCAGCGACGAGCTGCTCGCCAACGCCGTGCTGCTGCTCGCCGCCGGGCACGAGACGACCACCAACCTCATCGCGGGCGGCCTGCTGGAACTGTCCCGCCAGCCGGACGCGTGGGCGGCCCTGGTGGAACGCCCGGACCTCGCGCCCGCCGTGACCGAGGAACTGCTGCGCCTCGTGTCGCCCGTGCAGCGCACCGGACGCGGCCTCGCTCAGGACGTCACGCTGGACGGGCAGACCCTCCCGGCCGGGAGTTTCGTGGGCCTGATCGTGGCCGCCGCGAACCGCGACCCGTCCGTGTTCACGGACCCCGACCGGCTCGATCCGCAGCGCCGCAACGCCGCCCGTCATCTGGCCTTCGCGAGCGGCCCGCACTACTGCCTCGGCGCGAGCCTCGCCCGCCTGGAGGGCGAAGTGGTGTTCCGCACGCTCGCGGAACGCCACCCGACCCTGAAGGTACCGGAACAGCCGGTGCCGTTCCGCCCGAACTTCGTGCTGCGCGGCCCCCGTGCCCTCCAGGCGACGCTGGACTGATCCGGCCGGAAGTGCGGGACGCAGGAAAGAACGGGGTTGAGGACTGCAGGATCACTCGTCCTGCGTGCCGTCCTCGTCGATGCGGTACAGGCCCTCGACGCGCGCGGCCCATTCGGGCTCGCCGAGGGCCTTGAGGGCGCGGCTGGTGCGGGACACGCCGGGCGCGTCGATCGTGCCGGCATTCCAGCCCGCGATGAGCATCGCGCATCCCTGCAGCGCCTCGGACACCTGCTCGCGGTGGAACATCGCGGCGAGGTTGCCCGGCTGCGGTGGGCGGCTCGCCTGCGCCTGCTGCTGCACGCTCATGACGACCTGCATGAAGATCTGGTCGAGGCGTTTGCGGTCCTCGGGCGCGACGGGTTTGCTGGTGGTGGGCAGGGTCATGCGGGCAGTGTAGAGGAGCGTGGGCGTCGTCCCTGGACCGCCGCTCACAGAGGCAGGCCGCCCACCCCGGACATGAATGCCGCTGCGGGACGCATCTCTTCACATCATCCGGTATCTTGATGCAATCCTTCGCGGGTCGGAAGGGATGACATCAGGAGGACGGATGCTGAATTACACGCCGGGCAAAGCGTTCTTCGACGAGATGTACACGCCGGACGGGCAGTCCAGGCCGCACTACCGGGGCGTTCAGGCGTACCTGAACCGACTGGGCGCGGCGGAAGTCCAACGCCGGCACGCGCTGCTCGACCTGGCCTTCCGGAATCAGGGCATCACCTTCACGGTGTACGGGGACGCGTCCGGCACGGAACGCACCTTCCCTTTCGATCCGGTGCCGCGCATCATTCCGGCGTCCGAGTGGGCGCACGTCGAGGCGGGCCTCAGGCAGCGCGTGCTGGCCCTGAACGCGTTCCTGCGTGACATCTACGGGCCGGGCGAGATCCTGAAGGACGGGATCGTGCCGAGGGAACTGGTGTACACCTCCAGTCACTTCCGGCGCGAGGTGCACGGCATCAAGGTGCCGCTCGGGCTGTACACGCACATCGTCGGGACGGACCTCATCCGGGACGAGAACGGCGAGTACCTCGTGCTGGAAGACAACCTGCGTTCGCCGAGCGGCGTGAGTTACGTGCTCGCGAACCGGCAGGCGATGACGCGCATCTACCCGGGCATGTTCGAGGGGCAGGGCGTGCGGCCCGTGCAGCATTACGCGTCGCACCTGCTGTCTCTGCTGCGCTCCCTGAGTCCCCGCGACCGGGAGCCGACGGTGGTGCTGCTCACGCCCGGCATGTACAACAGCGCGTACTTCGAGCACGCGTACCTCGCGCAGCAGATGGGCATCGAGCTGGTGGAGGGCCGCGACCTGTTCGTGGAGGGCGGGAACGTCTGGATGCGGACCACGGCCGGACGGCAGCAGGTGGACGTCATCTACCGCCGCATCGACGACGACTTCCTCGACCCGCTCACGTTCCGGCCCGACTCGGCGCTGGGCGTGCCGGGCCTGATCGAGGTGTACCGGCAGGGCCGTGTGGCGCTCGCGAACGCGGTCGGGGCGGGCGTCGCGGACGACAAGGCCATCTACGCGTACGTGCCCGCCATGATCGAGTACTACCTGAACGAGAAACCCCTCCTGAACAACGTCCCGACCTTCCTGGGCAGCAACCCGGACCACCTGGAACACATGCTGAAGAACGCCTCCAGCATGGCCATCAAGGCGGTCGGGGAGGCGGGCGGGTACGGCATGCTGATCGGATCGGCCGCCACGAAGGCCGAGTGCCGCGCGTTCATGGAGAAGGTCAAGGAGAACCCCCGCAACTACATCGGGCAGCCGCTGGTGGCGCTGTCGCGGCACGGGACCTTCTACCCGGACAGCGGAAAGCTGGAGCCCGCGCACGTGGACCTGCGGCCCTACATCCTGGTGGGTCAGGAAGTCACGATCATTCCGGGCGGCCTGACGCGCGTGGCCCTCACGCGCGGGTCGCTGGTCGTGAACAGCTCGCAGGGCGGCGGGTCCAAGGACACGTGGGTGCTGGAGTCCGACGCGCCCCCCATCGCGCCCGTCAACCAGCCGGGCGCGTCCAGGGCCGACAAGGTCGCGTCCGAGGCGCTCGCCGGAGTCACGGCGGGCCTCACCGAGCAGGACATGCAGACGGTGCTGCCCGCCGCCGCGAAGATCGCCATCTCGCGCAGCACCTCGCAGGACCGCGTGCGCCTCACCCGGCCCCCGAAAGGCCAGTCGGGCGGCAGGGGCGCGCCCGCCCTGCAGGCGCAGCCAGGCACGCCCGCCCCGGACCCCGAACCGCAGGCGGCGCCCACCCCGGCCCGCCGTGCCCGCAAGAGCAAGAAAGGAGGGAACTGATGCTGTCCCGCGTCGCAGAATCCCTCTTCTGGATCGGGCGGTACGTGGAACGCGCCGAGAACACCGCCCGCATGCTGAACGTCAACTACTACGCCACCCTGGAAGCGTCCGGCGTGGTGAGCGAGCAGTGGAGTCCGCTGCTGTCCATCAGCGGGTCCGAAGCGAGCTTCCGTGAGCAGGGGGGCCGCGCCGACGCGCGCAGCGTCCCGTCCTGGCTGGCCTTCGACCGCAACAACCCCGGCAGCATCGCGTCCAGCATCGCGCGTGCCCGCGAGAACGCGCGCGGCCTGCGCGACCGCATCCCCAGCGAGATGTGGGAGGCGCTGAACCGCTCGTACCTCAGCCTATGCTTTCAGGACGACGGCATCCTCGACCGGGACGAACTGCACGAGTACTGCGTGGCGGCCCGCGAGGCGAGCCACCTGTTCTTCGGCATCGCGTTCGCGACCCTGCCGCGCGACGAGGGCTGGTCGTTCCTGCGGGCCGGACAGATCCTCGAACGCGGCGACAACACCCTGCGGCTCCTGCAGGTCCGCTACCGCCAGAAGACCGGCGACCTGCCGCAGGTGGCCGTGCACAACCACCGCTGGGTGGCGGTCCTGAAGAGCGCCAGCGCGTACGAGGCGTACCAGAAACGCCGCCACGCGGGCCTCGACCCGCGCACCATCGCGGAATTCCTGCTGCTCGACCCGGACTTCCCGCGCAGCGTGCGGCACGCCGCGAAGAACCTGCACGAGACGCTCGAACAGATCGGGCGCAGCAGGCCCGACGCGCACCCCGGCCTGCTGCGAGAGGCAGCGTGGCTGTACGCGCGCCTGCAGCACGTCGGCGTGGACGACATCCTCACGCGTGAGGAACCGGGCCTGGAAGCGCTGCTGGCCGAGTTCAACACGCTGGGCCGCGCCATTCACGAGGCGTACTTCGTGGTCTGAGCGGGCGCAGGGCCGTGACCGTGCGGGCCGCGCCACGTCATCCCGCTGTCAGGCCACAGACAGGCCGTGGGCAGTAGGGTGAAGGCAGGCGGAACCGCACGGCAGGGCCGCACCCCCGGAACCACCCAACCCCATCATGCGAGCAGAGATCAGGCACGTCACCGAGTACCGGTACCAGGAGCCCGTGTGGGACTCCTTCAACGAAGTTCGCCTGCATCCCATCCGGGACGAACGGCAGAACGTCCTCGCCTTCGACATCAGCGTCACGCCCGACGTGCCCGCCAGTTCGCACCGCGACTACTTCGGGAACCTCATCCACCACGTGCACGTGCACGAACGGCACACGCTGCTGCGCATCGAGGCGCGCACGCTGGTCGTCACGTACCCGTCCCGCGTACCCGCACCGGCCGCCGTCCGCAGCCTGGACGCGCACCGCGACGAACTGACCGAGTACCTGATCGCGTCGCCCCGCATCCCGCACGGCCGCTGGGCAGACGTGTTCGAGGTGACCGCCCCCCTGCGGGACGCCGACCTGCACGGCTTCCTGATGGACCTCACGCGCGCCCTGTACCGCCGCTTCACGTACTCGCCCGGCGCGACCGACGTGCGCACCCCCCTGTCGACGTTCGCGCAGACGGGACGCGGCGTGTGCCAGGACTACGCGCACGCCATGCTCGGCATCTGCCGGTCGCTCGGCATTCCGGCCCGGTACGTGAGCGGGTACATCTACGCCGGGGCGAACTTCGTGGGCGCCGAAGCCAGTCACGCGTGGGTGGAAGCGTACCTGCCCGGCACCGGCTGGGTCGGGTACGACCCCACCAACAACACCGAGGTGGTGGAAGCCCACGTCAAGATCGGGCACGGCCGCGACTACGGCGACGTGTCACCCATCAGCGGCAGCTATCACGGCAGCACCAGAGGCGTGCTGGACGTGGAAGTGAAAGTCTACGACCAGGAGCAGTGAAACGGGTTCGGTCCGATGACAGGGATGCCGGGAACAGCGCCGTCATCCCTTCCCGGGCAGATCACCGCCCGTGACTGGTACAGCTCCGCACGAGAGGGACGCCTGCCCGCTTCCATCTCCTCCAGACCGGACCTGCCGGTGCCCTTGTCGCTCGGCTGAACTTCAGGAGTCCAACTCAAAACCGTACGAAACGGCGCGCCGCCCGGACCGGCGGCAGGCGACCACGCTCAGAAGAACAGGAAATGCGCCCGGACCTGTCCACGGTCCGGGCGCACGCGTTTACCTCTGCACTCAGTGGCTGCCGCAGCCGGCCGCGCCCTCGCCGTCCTGGGCCTGCGCGCCGTCCGTGCGGAAGCTGTGCCCGCAGCCGCAGCCGCTGGTGGCGTTGGGGTTGTTGACGGTGAAGCCGCCGCCCATCATGTTCTCGATGAAGTCGATCTCACCGCCCTTCACGAGCGGGAGGCTCATCTGGTCCACGACGAGTTTCACGCCGCGGTCCATGACGACGGTGTCGCCTTCCAGTTCGCGGTCGTCGATGGCCATGCCGTACTGGTAGCCGCTGCAGCCGCCGCTCTTCACGAAGAGGCGCACGCCGGCGTTCGGTTTGCCGCTTCCGGCGATGGCGGCGATGGCGCGCTCGGCGCCCTTCTCGCTGATGGTGATGGGGTGGGCAGCGCCGGGCTGCGTGGGAGTGAGGTCAGCCAGCTGAGTCATGCGGAAACCATAGCAAACCGTCCGGGTTTCAAAGGTGCCCCGAACCATAAAGCCACCCCCCCCATCGCGGGAGGCACCTGAAAGGGTTTTGCGGTGCTCCGTTGGGTACGCTGGGGTCAGCATGCACAGTTCTCTGACTCCCGTTCCGTCTGCCCTCTCGGTCCTGTCGCGGCTGGCGCGGGACGTGGCCGAGCACGCCCAGACCCGTGAGGCCCTGCAGGCCGTCACGCAGGCGGCCCTGGACCTCACGTCCGGCCGCGCGGCGGCCCTCCTGCCGCTCTCGCCGGACGGTGAGCCCTGCGCGGGCGTCCTCGCGGGGGACGTGGGCGTGGCGGAGGCGCTGCTGCCCGCCGACCGGGCGGCCTTCCAGGCGGGGCCGGGTGAGCGGGCGGTGCTGGAGCGGCAGCGGGTGCTGCAGGACGAGGGGGAGGCGGGGTGGCTGGTGGCGTTGCCGCTCGCGGCCGGGCAGGGCGCGCTCGGCACGCTGACGGTGCGGCGCGCTGAGCCGTTCGGGCCGGAGGACCTGGCGGCGCTGGAGGTCGTGGCGGGCCTCGCGGCGGGCCTGCTGGCGCGCGAGCAGCTGGAACGCGACTGTGCGGCGATGACCCTGACGGACGCCCTGACGGGCCTGCCGCGCGGGCCGCTGCTGCGGGACCGGCTGGAGCAGGCGCTCGCGCGGACGGCCCGTGACCGCTCGCCGTGCGCGCTGCTGTCCATCGACCTGGATCACTTCGGGCGGGTGAACGAGGAGTACGGGCGGGCGCTGGGCGACCGGGCGCTCGCGACGGCCGCCGCGCGCCTGCGGGCCTCCGTGCGCGCCACCGACACCGTGGCGCGCACGGAAGGCGACCGGTTCGTGGTGCTGCTGGGCGGCCTGCACGGCGTTCAGCAGGCCCTGCTGGTCGCCGAGAAGGTGCGGCTGGTGCTGAGCGTGCCCATGAACCTGCCGGGCGCGAGCGTGACGCTGGGCGCGTCCATCGGCGTGAGTCTCGCCCCGCCGCACGGGCAGCAGCCGGAGGAGCTGTGCGCGCTGGCGAAGCAGGCGGCCCGGCAGGCCAAACGGCACGGGCGGGGCCTCGTGTGGCTCGCGCAGCTGCCGGGCAGCGGGTCACCGGAGCGGCGTGCGGCACTCACGCAGGACCTGCAGGGCGCCCTGGAGCGCGGCGAGATCGGCGTGCATTACCAGGAGCAGTTCGGGCCGGACGGTGAGCCGTGCGGGGTGGAGGCGCTGGCCCGCTGGACCTCGCCGCGCTGGGGGAGCGTCACGCCGACGGAGTTCATTCCCCTCTGCGAGGACGACGACCTGATCGTGCCGCTGGGGACGTGGGTGCTGCGCGAGGCCGTCACGCAGCTGGCACACTGGCGTGCGGCGGGCCTGCCGTACGCGCGCGTGGCCGTGAACGTCTCCCCCGTCCAGTTCCTGCGTCCGGATTTCGAGCGGGTGGTGCGTGCCGCGCTGGACGACAGCGGCCTGCCGCCCGCCTGCCTGGAACTGGAGCTGGGTGAGGCGTTCGTCGCGTCGCACCAGTCGGTGATCACGCAGCGGCTGCACGCGCTGCGCGGCCTGGGCGTGCGGGTCGTGCTGGACGATTTCGGGACGGGCGGGTCGGGGCTCGCCGCGCTGATGCAGGTGCCGCTGGACGGCCTGAAGATCGACCGGCAGTTCCTGCGGGAGGACACGTCCGCGCCGCTGCGGGAGGGGCGCGGCGTGACGGCCAGCATTGCCATGGCGCACGCGCTGGGGCTGGACGTGGTGCTGGAGGGCGTGGAGACGTCCGCGCACCTCGCCCTGGCGCGCCGGGCCGGGTGCGGACGCACGCAGGGCTTCCTGCAGGGCCGTCCCCGACCGGCCGAGGAGATCGGCGCGCATCCCGGCGTGTCCCGCTGACGCGCGCACAGGCGCGCCGGGACGTGGCGCCGTGAAGCAGATGCTCTAGGCTGACGGCATGTCCTCCTCACCGACTGCCGGGATGCAAGCCGCCCTCGACCGCGTGCGTGACGCCGTGCGCGCCAGTGACGTGCCGCTGGACGGCTGGCTGATCTACGACTTCCAGGGCCTCAACCCGCACGCGCGCACCCTGCTGGGGCTGCGGGACGCGTTCCTCACGCGGCGGTACTTCGTGTGGGTGCCGAAGGACGGCACGCCGACCCTGGTCCACCACCGGATCGAGGGCGGCACGTGGCGCAGCCTCGCGGGCGACGCGAACCTGAACTTCCTGCCGTACAGCGCGCACACGGAACTGGACGCCCACCTGCACGCCCTGCTGAACGGGCAGCGTGGCGCGCTGGAGTACAGTCCGCGCGGCGCGGTGCCGTACGTGAGCCGCGTGGACGCGGGCACCCTGGAGCGCCTGAAAGAGGCGGGCCTGGACCCGCACTCCAGCGCGGACCTGCTGCAGGGCTTCACGGTGTGGGGCGACGGGGACCTGGACGCGCACGACCGGGCCGTGCAGGTCCTGATGGACGCCAAGGACGCCGCGTTCCGGCTGGTGCACGAGCGCCTGAAGGCGGACGAGCCGGTCACGGAACTGGAGGTGCAGGACGTGATCATGCGGCGCATAGAGGGGGCGGGCATGACGGCCGGGCATCCCGTGAACGTGAGTTTCGCCGGGAATGCCGCCGACCCGCACTACGAGCCGTCCGCGGAGCAGAACGCCACCCTCGCGCGCGGGCAGTGCGTGCTGATCGACCTGTGGGCGCAGGAGCCGGGCCGTCCGTTCGGGGACGTGACCTGGGTGGGGTTCGCGGGCGAGCCGACGCCCGAGTACCTGCACGCGTGGGAGGCCGTGGCGGGCGCGCGCGACGCGGGCCTGCGCCTGATGCGGGAGCGGCTGGGCGCGGGCCTGGAACTGCAGGGCTGGGAGGTGGACCGCGCGGCGCGGGACGTGCTGGACGCGGCGGGACTGGGCGAGTACTTCACGCACCGGCTAGGCCACAACCTCGGCGTGCAGATTCACGGGTCCGGCGCGAACCTCGACGATCTGGAGACGCACGACACGCGCCGCCTGCTGCCGGGTCAAGCGGTCACCATCGAGCCGGGCGCGTACGTGGCGCCCCGCGGGTTCGGGATCCGCAGCGAGGTGAACATCCTGGTGACGCCGGAAGGCCCGCGCCTCACCACCCCCGTCCAGGCGCGGCCCTTCGTGCTCGGGGCGGGCGAGTGGGAGGCGGTGCGGGCCACGGGTCTGGGCGAAAGGTAACGGCCGGTCATACGATTTTGATCCGATTACAGGGATGACGGAAACAGCGCCGACATCCCTTCTTGGGCAGAACGGGAGGAGTGGCGTGGCCAGCCGCGTCCGTTCACGACGATACGCCCTGCAGGACGCCTGCCCGCTTCTTGGGCAGAACAGCGCCCATGACTGGCACAGCTCCACAGGAGGGGACGCCTGCCCGCTTCCATCTCCTCCAAACCGTACTTGTTGGTGCCCTTGTCGCTCGGCTGAACTCCAAAAGTTCAGCTCAAAATCGTATCAGAGGTCGGTGGGGGCGGTGCCTGGCTCGGTGCCGGGCTGGGTGTCGTCCTCGGCCAGCAGGCGGTACAGGGCCTTGCGGGCGGTGTTGACGATGCCGGCGGCCTCCCTGGTCTGGTGGGGGGTGCCGGTCTGCGCGACCTGCTGGGCGGCGCTCATCAGGGCGTGCAGCGCCTGGCGGAGTTCCATGCGGTCGCCGTGGCGGCCGGTGTCGTCCTGGGGGGTCCAGGGGGACTGGAGGGCGTCGGCGTTCTCCTGGACGTAGGTGCGGCCCGCCTCGGTGAGGGCGTAGGCCTTCTTGCCGTCCTGGGGCTGCACCTCGATCAGGCCCTCGTCTTCGAGCTGTGAGAGGGCGGGGTACATGCTGCCGGGGCTGGGCTGCCAGAGGCCGCCGCTGCGCTGCGCGGTCTCCTGGATCATGCTGTAGCCATTGCGGGGCGCTTCGGCGAGCAGCGCGAGGATGGCGAGGCGCAGGTTGCCGACCTTGGCGCGGGGGCCCCGGGGGCCGCCCCGGAAGTCGGGTCGGCCGCGGCCTTCGGGGTCGCCGAAGCCGAAGCGGGGGCCGCCGGGGCGGTGGCCGTAGGCGCGGCAGCCGTGGCCGTGGGAGCGGTGGTTCTCGTCGGTGGACTGGAAACCGTAGGGGCGGGGTCTGTGGGTGTGGTTGTGCATCTGAACGCTCCTCCTGAGCGATATATCGAAGATAGTCTTACGATATATCGCCTGTCAAGAGGTCGGCTCACTCCTGCCCTACGCGGGCCGCACCAGCCGCCCCCGCGCCGCCCCCAGCACCTGCCCCTGCGCGAAGACCCGCTCGCCGCGCAGCCACACCTCCCGCACCTGCCCCCGGTACGTTCCGCCCAGGTACGGACTCGTCTGCGGCCAGCGGTTGAGCAGCGCCTCCCGCCGCAGCTCCGCGCGGGCCTCCACGTCCACCAGCGCAAAATCCGCGTCCATCCCGGCCGTCAGTTCCCCCTTCCCGGCCAGCCGGAAGCGCCGCGCCGGAGCGGACGACAGCAGCTGCGTCAGGCGCGGCAGCGTCAGGCCGCGCTCCTCGCCGTGCGTCAGCATGGCCTGCAGTGTGCTCTGCACGCCCGCGACGCCGCCCCACACCCGGAAGGGATTCGGGGCGGTCTTCAGGTCCGGGCTGCACGGCGAGTGGTCCGATCCCACCGTGTCGATGCGCCCGTCCAGCACCGCCGCCCACAGTTCGTCCCGCACCTGCGCGGAACGCAGCGGCGGCGCGCACTTCAGGGCCGCTCCCACGCGCAGCAGGTCGTCCTCGGTGAAGCTCAGGTAGTGCGGGCAGGTCTCGGCCGTCACGTCCACGCCCTCCGCGCGTGCCTGCGCGATCAGGGCCGCGCCCTCGCCGCTGCTCACGTGCACCACGTGCAGGCGGCAGCCCGTCTCGCGTGCCAGCACGAGCGCCTCCCGGATGGCGTCCAGCTCGGCCCGCACGGGGCGGCTCTGCAGGTACTCGCGCCACGACGCGCCCGGCCCGTCCAGCGCCGCCTGCAGCTGCGCCGTGAGTGCGTCCGACTCGGCGTGCACCGCGACCGGCAGGCCCAGCGCGGCCGCCGCGCGCATGCCCTCGTGCAGCACGTCGCCGTGCGCCGCCGGGAACTCCCGGATGCCGCTCCCGCTCATGAAGGCCTTGAAGCCCAGCACGCCCGCCTCCGCCAGTTCCGGCAGGTGCTCCAGGTTCACGGGCGTCAACCCGCCCCACAGCGCGAAATCCGCGTGCGACGCCCGGCCCGCCGCCGCGAGCTTCGCGGCGAAGGTCGCGCGGTCCAGCAGCGGCGGGTCGCTGTTGAGCGGCATGTCCGCGAAGGTCGTCCCGCCGCCTGCCAGCAGCGCCGACGACCCGGTCTGCAGGCCCTCCCAGTCCGCGCGGCCCGGTTCGTTGAAGTGCACGTGCACGTCCACCCCGCCCGGCAGGACGTGCAGCCCGGACGCGTCCACCTCCTGCCGCGCCGTCCCCGCGAGGTCCGGCGAGACGGCGTACAGCACGCCGCCCTCCACGCCCAGATCGAGCCGCTGCACGCCCTGGGGCGTCACCACCTGTCCACCACGCACGATGAGGTCAAACATGCGGCGAGTGTAGCGGCACGCGAACCCTGCGGCGAGTGGAGCGGCACGCGCCCGTGCGGGGCACATGCGGCCCGGCAGCCGTTACCCTGGAACGGTGCGCGCGACCGTCCCTGCTGTCCTTGAACTCTTCACGGTTTTCCTGAGGCTCGGCCTGACGAGTTTCGGCGGGCCGGTCGCGCACCTCGGGTACTTCCGGGCGGAACTGGTCGAGCGGCGCGGCTGGCTGGACGACGAGGCGTACGCGGACCTCGTGGCGCTGTGCCAGGTGCTGCCCGGCCCGGCCAGTTCGCAGGTCGGGATGGGCGTGGGCCTGCTGCGCGCGGGCGGCTGGGGCCTCGTGGCGGCGTGGCTGGGCTTCACGCTGCCGAGCGCCCTGCTGATGTTCGGGTTCGCGCTCACCGTGACGCGCGCGGGGCACGCGCTGCAGGGCGGTCTGGACGGTGCGGGCTGGCTGGCGGGCCTGAAGGTCGCGGCGCTGGCCGTGGTGGCGCAGGCGGTGGCGGGCATGGCGCGCACCCTCACGCCGGACGCGGCACGGTTGAGCGTGGCGGCGCTCGTGGCGGGCGCGGTCCTCGTGTTCCCGCAGGGGTGGGTGCAGCCGCTCGCGCTGCTGCTGGCGGGCGTGGCCGGGTGGCGCGCCCTGCCCGCCCCGGACCTCGGGCGGCTCGACCGGCTGCACGTCACGCTGTCCCGCCGTGCGGGGGCCGCCCTGATCGGCGCGTGCGGCGCGCTGCTCGTGGCACTGCCGCTGCTCGCGTCGGCCTTCCCGCGCGCGGACGTGCAGCTGTTCGACCGCTTCGTGCGGGCGGGCGCGCTCGTGTTCGGGGGTGGGCACGTGGTGCTGCCGCTGCTGCAGGCGGCCGTCGTGCCGCAGTTCCTGGACGCGGGGACCTTCGTGGCCGGGTACGGGGCGGTGCAGGCGATGCCGGGACCGCTGTTCACCTTCGCGAGCTACCTGGGCGCTGCCTCCCGCAGTGGCCTGAATCCCGCGTGGGCGGCACTCGTCACGACGTGCGGGGTGTTCCTGCCCGCCGCGCTGCTCGTGGCGGGCGCCCTGCCGTTCTGGAACGACCTGCGTGCCCGGCCCGGCGTGCGGCGCGCCCTGGCGGGCCTGAATGCCGGAGTGGTCGGGCTGCTGCTGGCGGCGCTGTACTCGCCGGTCTTCACGAGCGCGGTGGAGGGCGGCATGCGTGGCCGGACCGAGGTGGCGCTCGCCCTGGTCACGTACGTGGCGCTCACGGCGTGGCGGGTGCCGCCGTGGGCGGCGGTGCTGTGCTGCGCGGGGGTGGGTCATGTCCTCCTCTGACGCTCCGCTGGTCCTGCCGTCGCCCGCACTGGTCGTGCTGATCGGCGTGCGGGACGACGTGCGCGCGGCCTTCGCGGCCCGGCACTTCCCGCCGGAGGAACGCTGCGCCACCCTGGATGCGGCCGGAAAGCGTCTGACGGCCGGGCAGCCCGCCGTGCTGAACGCGCCGCACCTGACGCCCGACGCGCGCGCGGACGCGGTCCTGCTCGCGCGGGCGCAGCACGTCCCGGCGGTCGCCGTGGTCCTCGACCCGGACGGGCACGACCCGGACTCCGCCACGCGCCGCGCCGTCGCCGCACTGCGCGCCGGTCTGGGCGGCCCCGACGCGCCCGCCCTGCCGCTGGAGGGCTTCCGGGAGGTGCGGCGCGTCCGGCGACCGGACTTGCTCCCGGCGGGCGGCGTGACGCGCGTCCCGCTGCGCCCGGACCGCCGCGACCTGAGCGGCCCGTTCGACGTGGTGGGCGACGTGCACGGCTGCCTGCCGGAACTGCTGGACCTGCTCGGCCTGCTCGGGTACGCGGTGCAGGGGGAGCAGGTCACGCCGCCGCCCGGCCGGACGCTGGTGTTCGTGGGCGACCTGACGGACCGCGGGCCGGACTCGCCGGGCGTGCTGCGCCTCGTGGGGGGGATGCTCGCGGCAGGCACGGCACTGTGCGTGCAGGGCAACCACGACGCCAAACTGCTGCGCGCCCTGAGCGGCCACGCCGTCAAGGTCACGCACGGCCTGGAAGTCACGCTCACGCAGCTGGACCACGCGCCGCCGGACGCCCGGACGGACGCGTGCGCGCTGCTGGCGGGCCTGCCGCACCACCTCGTGCTGGACGGCGGGCGGCTGGTGGTGGTGCACGCGGGCCTGCCCGAACGGCTGCACGGGCGCGACAGTGCCCGCGTGTGGAGTCACGCGCTGTACGGCGAGACCGCGAAAGGTGAACTGGACGCGCAGGGCCTCCCGCTGCGGCTCGACTGGGCGGCCGGATACCACGGTCAGGCCATCGTCGCGTACGGACACACGCCGGTCCAGGCGGCCCGCTGGCGCAGCCGGACCGTGAACCTCGACACCGGCTGCGTGTTCGGGGGGAGTCTCACGGCGCTGCGGTACCCGGAGCTCGTGACGTTCAGCGTGCCTGCCCGGGCCGTGTACCGCGAGGCGGCCCGCGCGCCCCTGCCGCTCGCGCCGGGCGAGGACGTGCCGCCCGGCCCGTGACGGGTGCTCCGTGACGGGTCTTCAGGGCATGCGGACGGCGTCGCAGTTGTCGTTCGTGCCTTCCTGAGCTGCCTCGTCCACCACGACCTGCTCGCCCTTGCCCACGAAGCCCAGGCAGCGTGCCTGGGCGCGCAGTTCGTCCGGGTCGCTCGCGTGCGCCTGCGCTTCCTTCAGGACGCGGATGTCGGTGCTGAGGGCGGCGTTTTCGCGCTGCACGGCCCGCGTCTCCTGCTGCCACGCGTACGTGCGGTACAGGCTGTTCCCGATCAGGAACGTGATCTGCACCGTGCCGAGCCCGGCCAGCAGGCAGGCGATCATCATGGAGACGGGAACCCGGTGCAGGTCGGACCAGGAGGGCCACTTGCGCAGCCAGAGGGGGCGATTCCAGGACGGTGGACGCAGACGCACGCAGCGAGTGTAGCGTGCGGCCCTGTGCCGCTCGTGTGGAACGCGTCCTGCCGCCCGGAGGGGGCCGCGCCCGGGTGCCTGCCGCGTCCGGCGAGGCGCGGTATTTGTTGCGCCCGCAGCCGCAACGGCGTTCACGTGCAGCGGTTACACTGCCCGCATGGACTGGAGCCGTGCCCACCGTACCCCCATCCAGATGCGCTACAGCGACACGGACATGATGGGGCACATCAACAACGCGGCCTACGTGCAGTTTCTGGAGTTCGCGCGCATGGACCTGCTCGCCGCCCTGCTGCCCACGGGCACGCACCTGCCGGTCGTGCTGGCCCGGCTGGAACTCGATTACCGGCGCGAGGTGCACCTGCACCAGACGGTCGAGGTGCTGACGCTGCCCGTCCGGGTGGGAAACAGCAGCTGGGAGTACGCGTTCCGCCTGCTCGCGGACGGCGAGGTGAGCGCCGAGGGGCGCAGCGTGCAGGTGCACACGGACCCCGTCACGCGCCGCGGCTCGCCGCTGCCGGACGAGGTGCGCTCGAAGCTGGTGGCGCTGCTGCCGGAGGCGACCCATGTCTGACGCCGGCCGCGCGCCCGAATTCGACGAAGTGGTGACGTACCAGGGCGACCCGTGGGTGCTGCTCGTGACGATGCCGCGCATCGTGGCGGAAAGCTACCGCCGCCTGCTGGGCGATCACGGCGTGGTGACGGTGATCCGCACGCCGTTCCAGTGGGTCATGAGCAGTCCCGTGATCGAGATCGAGACGGGCGGTTACATGGGCGACGTGGGCCTGTACGTGCCGCAGGTGCAGGAGGCCGAAGCGCAGCGCGTGCTGGAAGGACCGCCGGACGACGACACTCCCGGTCCGGGAGCGCTTTCATGAGGCAGACAGGCGTGCCCCACGCCCCCCCGGCCCCCCTTACAATTCTTCCCGGCAGTACGCCTGAAACGGAGCGTGAACAGTGACTCAGCAGGAAACACAACAGCAGCAGCAGGACAGCACCAGCACCCCGCTCGGCAGCATCGGAGCGGGCAGCATCGGAGCGGGCAGCATCGGAGCGGGCAGCATCGGCGTGGACGTGGGCGGCACCAAGATCGCGGTCGGCGTCCTGATCGGCGAGGAACTCCGCGAATTCCACACGCACCCCACGCCCGACACCGGCTGGAGGGGCGTGCTGGACGCCGTGGCCGCCCTGGTCCGCCCCCTCATGGAGAAGTACGAGGGCGTCCGCACGGTCGGGCTCGGCATTCCCGGCCCGATCAGCCAGGACCGCGCGCGCGTGCTGTTCGCGCCGAACATCTACGGATTCAACGACGTGCCGGTGGTGGAGGGCCTGCAGGAACGCCTGGGCCTGACCGTCTCGATGGAGAACGACGCGAAGGTCGCGGCGCTCGCCGAGGCGACGCTCGGCGCGGCGCGCGGCAGCAGCAGTGTGTACATCACGGTCTCGACCGGCATCGGGAGCGGCATCGTGCTGAACGGCCGCCTGTGGCGCGGCTTCCACGGCATCGCCGGTGAGCTCGGGCACGTGGTGAGCGTGCCGGGCGGCCCCGTGAGCGGCGCCGGGCAGTCCGGCACGCTGGAGGCCGTGGCGAGCGGGACCGCCATCGCGCGCGACGCGAGCTTCGCCCTGAACCGCGACGTGAGCACCGCCGAAGCCTTCGCGCTCGCGCAGAAGGGCGACCGCATCGCGCTGCGCGTGGTGCGCGGCGCCATGACCCGCATCGGGCTGGCCGTGGCGGACCTGCAGAAGGTGCTGGACCCCGAGGTGTTCGTGATCGGGGGCGGCGTGGCGGGCGTCGGGGAGTTCTTCTTCGATCACGTGCAGGCCGCCGCCGACGAGGCCGCCGAGGGCTTCGCGCGCCCGCAGATCCGCCCGGCACTGCTCGGGTCGCAGGCGGGCGTGATCGGCGCGGCCCTCTCGGCCCGCATCGAACTGACGCCCTGACCCCCGCCGGGCTTCCGTCCGGACCCCACCGACGCACGCAGGAGGCCGCCCGGCACGCGGCCCCTGCGTGCGTCCGTCATTTGCGGCGCAGTCAGGCCGTCCCCATGCTGCAGGCGGCACGGAAGCGGCACGGCATCCGTGTTAGCCTCCAGCCATGCAAGCCAGGCAGGCGGGACCGACCCAGGCGGCGCGGGGAGCGGTGTCCATCGCGCTCGCCGTGACGCTCGGGCACTTCATCAACGACGCGTACGGCGCGATGCTCACGCCGCTCTCTCCGGCCCTGCGCGGCCAGTACGGCGTGAGCATCGCGGCCGTCACGCTGCTCGCCAGCGTGTTCTCGCTCACCAGCAGCGTGCTGCAGCCGCTGCTGGGCGTGATCGGGGAGCGTTTCGACCGTCGCCTGATGGCGGCCTCCGGGCCAGCCCTGACGGGCCTGGGCCTGAGTTTCGTGGGGTACGCGCCCGCCTTCGGGATGCTGCTGCTGCTCGTGGCGCTCGCGGGCTTCGGGAGCGGCTTCTTCCACCCGGCGGGCGCGGCGTACACGGCGCGGTACAGTCCGCTGCAGCAGCGCGGCCTGTGGGCCAGCATCTTCAGTGCGGGCGGCACGGCCGGCATGGCGCTCGGCCCGGTGTTCGCCGGGGTGGGCCTGCACGCCCTGCCGCTCCTCGCGCCGATCGGGCTGGTCGTGGCGGGCGTCTCGTACGCCGTGACGCCCAGCGACCGGCCCGCCGGGCGGCGCGTGACGCTGCCCGAGTACCTGAACATCTTCCGGGGGCCGATGGTGCGCCTGTGGGCCATGGCGGTCCTGCGGTCCCTGGCGAGCATGGGGTACAACGCCATGCTGCCGTTCATCATGCTGTCGCGCGGCTTCGGGACGCGCGAGACGGCCATCACGCTCGGCATCTTCGCGGTGGCGTCCGCGGTGGGCGGCATCGTGGGCGGCCGCATCTCGGACCGGGTGGGGCGCGTGCCGGTGCTGCGCAGCGCCATCGTGGCCACCATTCCGCTGTTCGCGGCCCTGATCTTCAGTTCGCCCTCGCAGTGGTGGTTCTACCCGCTGACCTTCGTGGTCGCGGCCCTCGTGAACGCCAGCATCCCGGTGGGCGTGGTGACGGCGCAGGAGTACGCGCCGCAGCACGTGGCCGTGGCGAGCAGCATCATGATGGGCTTCTCGTGGGGCTTCGCGGGCCTGCTGGTGTTCGCGGTGGGCCTGCTGGCCGACGCGACCACCCCGACTGTCGCGGCGCTCGCCAGCCTGACGCTGCTGGTCCCGAGCGCGTTCCTGGCCGCGACCCTGCCGGAGCCGGAGAAACGCACGTTCTGAAGGCCGAGCTTCAGCGTTCCGGCAGGGCGTGCTGCTCGTACAGGCGCGTGAAGGCCTCCACCACCTGCGGGTCGAACTGCCGTCCTGCCGTGCGGTGCAGGTACAGCAGGGCCTGCACGGGCGTCCAGGCGGGCTTGTAGGGGCGTTCGCTGACGAGCGCGTCGTAGGTGTCCACGGCACTCACGATGCGTCCGGACAGCGGGATGGAGGTGCCGGACAGGCCCTGCGGGTAGCCGCTGCCGTCCCAGTGCTCGTGGTGCGAGAGGGCGACTTCCGCCGCGAGGCGCAGCAGGGGGCTGGTGCTGCGCGCGAGGAGGCGGGCGCCGAGTTCGGCGTGCGTGCGCATCACGCTCCACTCGCCGCTCGTGAGTTTGCCTTCCTTGAGGAGGATCGCGTCGGGAATGGCGAGCTTTCCGATGTCGTGCAGGCGCGCCGCGAGGCTCAGGGAGCGGACGTCCGCGTCGCTCATGCCGAGCTCCTGCGCCACGCGGGCGCTCGCGTCGCCCACCCAGCGGGCGTGCGGGCCGAGCGGCGCGTCGCGGAACTCGGCGGCCGACGCGAGCAGTTCGGTCATCTCGACCTGCGTGGCCTCCAGCTGCGCGGTGTACTCCGCGACCGTCTGTTCGAGCAGGTGCTCCTGCCGGTTCAGTTCGCCTTCCTGACGGCTGTACGCGCGGCTGAGACGCAGCACGCTGGCCTGCGCGCGCTCGTTGCGGCGCGACACGTCGTGCAGGTAGAAGGACTGGTGGTGCTTGAGGGCCTGCTCGTACTGCCCGACGCCCTGGTACGCCATGCTCAGCTCCCAGTGGGCCGCCGCGAGGTCCGGGTGGTTGCTCTCCCCGTCCGGCCCCTGGTCCTCGCCCTCCAGGCGTTCCAGCCGCAGCTTCGCGTCGTGCAGCCGCTGCCGGGCCTGGTCCAGCCGCGCACCTTCGAGCGGCGTCAGGGGGTCCGGTTCGGTCGGGGCGGCAGTCATGGCGCTGCGCCCATCTTGCCATATCCGCGCGTGCCGCTCACCGCACCCCCCGCCGCGCACACGGCCGGGAGGCACGCCGGGACAAATCCTTTAGACTGAGTGCAGTTCTGACAACCAGGAGGCATGAACATGTCCGCACCCCTATTCAGCAGCATGATGGACGTTCCGCTCGTCATCCCCACCATCCTGGACCGACTCCGCACCCTGTACTACGAGCGTGAGGTCGTGAGCCTCGTCGTGACGGGCAAGGACGAACACGGCGCGCCCGTGCCCGGCACGCACCGCACCACCTACGGCGACGTGGCCCGCCGCGCCCTGCAGCTCGCGAACGCCCTGCAGTCCCTCGGCGTGCGGGAGGGAGACCGCGTGGCGACGCTCGCCGTGAACAGCTACCGGCACCTGGAGTGCTACCTCGGCATTCCCAGCATGGGCGCGGTGCTGCACACCGTGAACATCCGCCTGCACCCGGATCAGGTCGCGTGGATCCTGAACCACGCCGAGGACCGCGTGCTGATCGTCGAGAACCTGTTCGCGGGCATGGTCCCCGCCCTGCGCGCCGCGTGCCCGCAGCTGGAGCACATCATCGTGATGGGACCGCACGCGGGCGAGGGCGACCTCCTCGACTACGACGACCTGATCGGCGGCTTCACGGACGACTTCACCTTCCCCGACATCGACGAGCGGCAGGCGGCCGCCATGTGCTACACGAGCGGCACCACCGGCAACCCCAAGGGCGTGCTGTACTCGCACCGCTCCACGCTGCTGCACAGTCTCGCCAGCGCCCCCAAGGACGCACTGGACGTGGGCGAGCGCGACACCGTCATGGCGATCGTGCCGATGTTCCACGTGAACGCCTGGGGCCTGCCGTACACGGCCGCACTGACGGGCGCGAAGCAGGTGTTCATCGGGGTGTTCAGCGACGGGCGCAACGTGGCCCGCATGCTGGCCCAGGAGCACGTGACGATCACGGCGGGCGTCCCCACCATCTGGATGGGCCTGCTCGCGGAACTCGACCGGGCGCGGGCGGCAGGCGAACCGTACGACCTGCACCGCCTGGAGAGCCTGGTGGTGGGCGGCAGCGCCGCGCCGGAAGCGCAGATCCGCGCCTTCCAGGAACGGCACGGCCTGACCCTGAAGCACGCGTGGGGCATGACGGAAACGCACCCGCTCGGGACGGTCAGCGTCCTCCCGCCGCACGTGGACCTGCGCAGCGACGAGGGGTACGCCCTGCAGGCCAAGCAGGGCCGCACCGTGCCGCTCGTGCAGCTGGAACTGCTCAGCGACGAAGGCGCGCGCCTCCCGCACGACGGGCACACCATGGGCAGACTCATGGCGCGAGGCCCGTGGGTGGCGGCCAGCTACCACAAGGGCGAGGGGCAGGGGAACTTCATCGAGCTGGACGGGCAGACGTGGTTCGACACGGGCGACATCGCCACGCTGGACGCGCGCGGGTACATGCACATCCAGGACCGCAGCAAGGACCTCATCAAGTCCGGCGGCGAGTGGATCTCCAGCGTGGACCTGGAGAACGCCCTGATGGCGCACCCGGCGGTCGCGCAGGCTGCCGTGATCGCCATCGACGACCCGAAGTGGGACGAGCGTCCCCTCGGCGTGCTCGTGCTGAAGGCGGGCGCGGACGCCCCGGACCACGCCGAGCTGACGGCGTTCCTCGCGCCGCGCTTCGCGAAGTGGTGGCTGCCGGACGCCTACGAGGTCGTGGAGGTCATCCCGATCGGCGCGACCGGCAAGTTCCTGAAACGCGAGCTGCGGCAGCAGTTCAGCGCGTACCGCGCGCCCGGCGCCACCCGCGAGTAACCTGCACCTCCCGCACCTCCCCGTGCGCGCCCCCGACCCCATGCCGTCTTCCCGGCGGCCGGGTCGGGGGCGCAGCTGTAAGGCGGCCGCCTGCCCGCTTCCACGTCCTCAACACCGTCCTTGTTGGTGCCCTTGTCGCTCGGCTGAACTCCAGAAGTTCAGCTCGAAACCGTATCAGGTGGCGTGCCGGACGGCCGTGACGAGCACCTCGTACTTGCCGGTCACGTACACGGTGAAGCCGTGCTTCTGCAGGTGGCGGCGGGCGGCCGTCACGTCCCGCATCAGCAGGCTCAGGTCGGGGCGCGTGAAGTTCAGCATGCGCGCCCCGTAACTGAGTTCCCCGCCGCGGTAGCGGGCGTTCGGGTACCCGAGGATCAGGGTCCCGCCGGGCCGCAGGACCGTGGTGCGCAGGGTCCGCAGCAGGTCCTCCTGCACGATGCCGGGGCTCTGCAGGACGCTGAGGGCCGTGACGGCGTCGAAGGTGCCGAGCGTGGCGAGGTCGCGGCCCGTCACGTCCAGCGTCCGGAAGGTGTGCTGCGGGTGGCGGTCCCGCGCGAGCCGCAGGGCGCTCTCGTCGAGGTCCACGCCGGTCACGTGCAGCGCCTGCCCGGGGTACGCGAGGTGCAGCACGTCCAGCTCGCGGGCGCTGTTCACGCCGAGGCTCAGCACGCGCGCGTCCGGCGGGAGGTTCGCGCGCGTCCACGCCTCGTGCAGGTCGTGCAGGAGGTGCGGGTCCTGCAGCTTGTCGGCGCGCTGGAAGTCGCTGCCCGCACCGTACCGCGAGGCGCTGCGGTCGCGGGGGGGCGTGACGCGCGACCGGAAGTGCAGGCGCAGCCCTTCCGGGACCGGGACGGGCGTGTGGAGGTGCGCGTCGAGCAGGTCGGCGGTGTCCGTCCACGTCAGGAGGGGGCGGTGCGTGCCGCGCGGTCCCGGCTCGCCCGGGTACAGGCCGAGCGCGTGCCCGTCGTCCGGGTCCGGCACGTGCAGAATCGCCTCGCCGTGCCGGAGGAGTTCGGCGCGCAGCCACGTCAGGATGTCGTGCAGGGCCTCGTGCGTGAAGGTCGTGGGCGCGTCGGGGCGTGCAGGCATGGCGCAGGGTATCCCGAATCGCGGCGGCCCTGTCCTGTGTGGCAGGACGCCATCTGTCCCGGCCCGGATTTGTTAGCCTGTGGCGTGCGGGGGGCCAGAAGGCCAGCGGACACTCCTCTCCAGGTTGAAGTTCTGCGAGACGCAACCCCGCACCGTTGAGGGCCACATGCCGAAGTCAGACACCCTGAAGTACTACACCTCCGAGTCCGTCAGTGAGGGCCACCCCGACAAGCTCGCGGATTTCATCTCGGACAGCATTCTGGACGAGTTCCTGCGGCAGGAGCCGAAGGCGCGCGTGGCCGTCGAGACGCTCCTCACGACCGGTATGGCCGTCGTGGCGGGTGAGGTGACGGCCGCGACCGCGCACGTCGACGTGCAGCGCGTGGTGCGCGAGGCCGTCAAGACGGTCGGGTACACGCGCGCGCACTACGGTTTCGACGCCGAGTACAGCGCCGTGCTCGTCGCGCTGCACGAGCAGTCGCCGGACATCGCGGGCGGCGTGAACTACTCCGAGGAGTGGCGCGACATGAGCAGCGAACAGCGCCAGGACCCCCGCAACGCCGAGTCCATGACGGGCGCGGGCGACCAGGGCCTGATGTTCGGGTACGCGACCGACGAGACGCCCGAACTGATGCCGCTGCCCATCTCGCTCGCGCACCGCATCACGCGCCGCCTCGCGGAACTCCGTAAGGACGGCACGCTGCCGTACCTGCGGCCCGACGCGAAAGCGCAGGTGACGGTCGTGCGCGACGGCGAGATCGGCGCGGAACGCGACCTGTGGGTCGACACGGTCGTCATCTCCACCCAGCACGACGAGCACACCGAGCAGTCCACCATCCGGGCGGACCTGGAGCGGCTCGTGATCCGGCACGTCATCCCGGCCGAGTTCCTGCGCCCGGACACGAAATTGTTCATCAACCCCAGCGGGAAGTTCGTGATCGGCGGGCCGCACGGCGACACGGGCCTCACGGGCCGCAAGATCATCGTGGACACGTACGGCGGCGCGGTCCCGCACGGCGGCGGCGCGTTCTCCGGCAAGGACCCGACCAAGGTGGACCGTTCCGCCGCGTACTACGCGCGCTACATCGCCAAGAACCTCGTCGCGGCGGGCCTCGCGCGCCGCGCGCTGGTGGAGGTCGCGTACGCCATCGGGCGCGCGTCCCCGGTGTCGCTGCGCGTGGAGAGTTACGGCACGGGCCAGCTGAGCGACCAGCAGCTCGCGACGCTGGTGGAGGGCGCCTTCGACGCGCGCCCGCAGGCGATCATCCGGCAGCTGGACCTGCTGCGCCCCATCTACGCCGCGACCGCCGCGTACGGGCACTTCGGACGCGAGGAATTCCCGTGGGAGGCGACCGACCGCGCGGACGCCCTGCGGGACGCGGCCGCCCAGACAGCCCCCGCCCGCTGAGGGTCCGGACTGATACCCTGAACGCATGAAAGAAGCCGTCAGCACCCCGAACGCCCCCGCCGCCATCGGCCCGTACAGTCAGGCCACCGTGTCCGGCAACATGGTGTACACCAGCGGTCAGATTCCGCTGCGCCCGGACGGGTCGCTGCTGGACGGCGACGTGACCGCGCAGGCGCATCAGGTGCTCGAGAACCTCAGGGCGCTGCTGGAGGCGGCCGGGTCGGGCCTGGACCGCGTTCTGAAGACCACCGTGTTCCTGAAGGACATGGAGGACTTCGCTGCGATGAACGCCGTGTACGCCGAGTACTTCAGCGAGCCGTTCCCGGCGCGCAGCACCGTGCAGGTCGCGAAGCTCCCGCGTGACGTGCGCGTGGAGATCGAAGCGGTCGCCGAACGGCACTGAGCCCGCCGCAGGACGCAGAAGGAGAGGGGGAACCGGCAGCTGGTCCGGTTCCCCCTCTCCTTTTCACCTTTCCGGAGCGGAATGCGGGTCAGTTCTGCAGGAGACCGGCGGCGCCGCGCACGAGCAGGACGGCCAGCAGCACGCTGAGCAGGAGGGCCGCGCCGAGGATGGCGGGCACCAGCCAGCGGCGGTGGGCGGCGAAGGTGTCGGCGCGCGTGCGGGCGTGCCCGAGCACGTCGGCGGGCAGGAAGCGCGTGGCGAAGGCGAGCAGGGCGGGCACGACGAGCAGGTCGTCGCCGTACCCGACGAGCGGGATGGAGTCGGGGAGCAGGTCGACGGGCGAGACGGTGTACAGCAGGGCGGCCAGACCGATGAGGCGGGCGCTGGCGGGCGTGCGGCGGTCCGCGAGGGCGAGCAGCAGGCTGAGCGCGTCGCGCCACACGTGGCGCAGGCGGGCGGGAACGAGGCGGGTGAGGAGCGGGCGGGTGAGGTTGCGGGTCATGTCGTTACCTTCCGGTGGGGGTGGGGGGTGGGCCGCCAGGGGCGGGCGGGGTCGCCTGCCCTCCCGGCCGGATGGGCGTGGTGGGATCGGTGGTGCGGGGGGCGCCGAGGTCGGCGTCACTGAGGTCGGTCTCGTCTGGGTCTTCGCTGGCGTCGTCGTCCGTGAGATCCAGGCCGGGCAGGCCGAGAATGAATTCCGCGCCGCCCAGTTCGCCGTCCGGGTGTCGCCAGTTGCCTCCGGTCAGGTCGCCGCCGTGCATGCGGGCGATCTGGCGACTGACGCTCAGGCCCAGGCCGCTGCTGCCCGAGCCGCTCACGAAGGGGTCGAAGATGCGTTCGCCCAGTTCGGGCGGGAGTCCGGCGCCGCTGTCGCGTGCGACGAAGCGTACCGCTTCGGGCGTCTCGTGCAGGTCGAGGGTCACGTCGCCGTCCTTTCCGGCGGCGCGCCTGCCGTTGGCGAGCAGGTTCCGGAGGGCCTGCGTGAGGCGGTCCGGGTCGCACAGCACGAAGGCGCCCCAGTCGCCCGTGAAGGTCGTGCCGGGCACGAGGCGGTCCAGGCGCTCGCGGAGCTGCCGGGCGGGAATGTAGTGGTACGCGAGCTTCAGTTCCAGCTGGCCGCGCGCGAGCTGCATGAGGTCCTGCGTGGTGAAGGTGAGTTCGTCCGCGACGAGCGCGGCGCGGCGCACGTCGGGGTCCGTGCCGAGCGACGCGGCCTGCGCGAGCGACGCGCGCAGCACCGTGAGCGGCGCGCCGAGTTCGTGCACGATCTGCCCGAGCAGCTGCTTCTCGCGGGACTGCTGCGTCTCGATGCGTGACAGCAGCAGGTTGATGGCGCTCAGCAGTTCGTACACCTCGTCCTGACGGCGCGGGAGGGGCAGGGCGGCCACGCTGGTGCTGGGGTTGATGCGTCCGGCGAGCATCGCGGCCTGCCCGAGGCCCCGCAGGGCGCGGCGTCCGGCGAGCCACGCGAGGAGCAGCGTGAGGAGCGGCGTGCCGATCACGGCGAACGTCAGGACGCGCAGGGCGCTCTGGCGGGCCTGCATGATCACGTCCTCGGACAGGCCCACCCAGATGAACCCGCCCGCCTTGAGGGGCCGCGTGGCGACCTTGACGGGCGTGTCGTCCAGGCGCACCTCGGTCAGGCCGGGGAAGGGGAAGGGGGCCTTCTCGTACTCGCGCAGGCCGGCCGTGGCGAACAGCACGTGGCCCGCGGCGTCCACCACCATGCTGTAGCTCCCGGCCGGGGCGACCTGCGTCTGTCCGAGGCCCGCCGAGGGGCTGTTGAAGCCCTCCGCAAGCCGGTCGGCGCGTTCCGAGAGTCGCGCCTGGAACTGCCCGTCGAGGTCGTGCAGGAGCTGCACCGTCATGACGGCCCCGACGAGCGTGACGAGCGCCAGGGCGAGCAGGGTGTACATCACGGCCAGCCGGAAACGCAGGCTGTGCATCCAGGTGGGGAGGTGCAGGGTCATCCGGCGGCGCGGGGCTCAGACCTGCAGGACATAGCCGACGTTGCGGATGGTGCGGATCCGGAGGTCCGACCCGACGCCCTCCAGCTTCTTGCGCAGCTGCGAGATGCGGACCTCAACGCTGTTGGAGTTGGGGGTTTCCCAGCCGTACAGGTGAGATTCGATGTCGGCGCGCGAGAAGACGCGTTCGGGCGTGCGCATCATGAGTTCCAGGATGCGGGCCTCGTGTTCGGTGAGGGTGGCGTTCTCGCTGCCGACCGTCAGGGTGAGGCTGCTGCTGCTGAGGCTGGTGTTGCCGAGGTTGACGCCGGTGCCGGACGCGGTGCGGCGCAGCAGCGCGCCGATGCGCGCGTCGAGTTCCGGCATCGCGAAGGGTTTGGTGAGGTAGTCGTCGGCGCCCGCGTTGAGGCCCGCCACGCGTTCCTGCACGCCGCTGCGGGCGCTGAGCACGAGGACGGGGGTGCTGCTGTACTGCCGGAGGCTCTGCACGAGGTCCAGGCCGTCGCCGTCCGGCAGGTTCAGGTCCAGCAGGATGAGCTGGGCGCTGTGCGTGCCGAGCCACGCCTGCGCTTCCTTGATGGTGCCGGCGTGGAAGGTCTGGTAGTCGGCGCTGAGGTAGTCGCGCAGCAGCGGGCCGAGGTGGGGGTCGTCTTCGACAATCAGCAGTTGGGCGAGCATGTGGACCGTCCTTTGGGGGTGTCGTGGTGGGCGGGGTGGGCGGCCGTCACTTGTTGGACGGCGCGGTCTTGAGGCCCGGCAGGCTGAATGTGCGTACGCTGTTCTGGACGCTGGGCGTGAGTTTGAAGGTGCCGAGGAAGCGGTTGAGAGGCTGCAGGGTGCCGCCCGCGAAGAGGCTGAGCGCACCGCCCGTGAGCTGGCCGTTGTAGCGCGGCATGAGGCCCGCGTAGCTGTTCTTTTCGCTGTCGTCGCGGATGAAGATGGCGACCACGGGGCCGCTGTAGTCCGTGACGAGCTGCAGATTGAATTTGTTGCCGGTGGCCTCGCCGTACCCGAGTTTCGTCTGCAGCTGCGGGTCCCACACGACGAGCTGCACGGCCTGGGCTGGGAGCGCCAGTGCGGCCAGCAGTGCCGTGACGAGGAGGGAGCGGTGGAGCGTCTTCATGTCTGCCTTATCTTACTGCCGCGCCGTGACTGGACCCTGACAGGGCGGTGCGTGTCAGGCGTTCCGGGACGTCCGGAACCCCCAGCGTAGGCGAGGTGCCTGAAGGACCGCTGACGCCGGATCAAGGTGTCTTCATGCTGCCGGACACGTCGTGCAGCCCCCGGGCGGCGCGGTGTCCGCGCGGCCGACCGCTCTTCCTCCGCCCTACCGCTCGCCTCGCCCCTGTACGCAGCACGGGGTTCAGTCGGCGGCCGGAGGGGCGGCCAGGGTGCGCAGCAGGGTGTCCTGCACGCGCCGCAGGTCCTGGCCCGGCCCGGCGTAGCGGTCCATCAGGATGGAGAACACCAGCACGCGCCCACCGCCCGGCCGGGTGTCCGGCAGGCCGAGGTAGCCGGACAGGGACGACACGCCCGGCAGGGTGCCGGTCTTGGCGCGCACGTCGAGGCCCGCGAGGCGCGAGGCGAGCGTGCCGCCCAGTTCGGTGTCGGCGCGGGTGGCGGTGCCGGTCCCGGCGCGCGGCAGCGCCTCGATCAGGGGGTTCTTCCGCTGCCGGTACGCCTGCAGCGGCGTGAGGCCGCTGGGCTGCGCGTGCAGGTACGTCCAGCGCAGCAGGCCGACCAGCAGGCGCGGCGTGAGGCGGTCCTGCCCGGACAGGCCCGAACCGTCCCGCACCACCAGTCCCGCGAGGGGTGCACCGGCCGCCGTCAGCAGCCGCTCTTCCTGCGCGCGGGCGTGCCGGGGACTGGCGGGGCGCCAGACGGGCGTGCCGGTGTTCACACCGAGGCGCGCGTACAGCTGTTCCGTCCAGACGTTGTCGCTGCGTTTCAGGGCGCGCTGCACCAGCGTCAGGAGGGGCGCGGAGCGGGTGGTGGCGACGCCTTCCTCGGGCCGCATCTTCACGCCCGGCATGGGGGCGGGCGTCACGGTGACGGTCTCCCCCACCGTGACCCCTGCGCGCCGCAGTTCCTGCCGGAACACCCCGCCGAGCCGCCGCAGGGCGGCGCGCGTGTCGGGCGTGGTCGTGATGGACTGCCCCTCGCCTGCCGTGGGGTCGTTGAGGGTCAGGCCCGTGACGGGGCGCTCCGCGACGGGGACGCTCCAGCCGGACTCGTCCGTCCCGGCGGGCGCGCCGATCAGGTGCGGGTCGAGGTGCAGGGCGTCCACGCGGTGCACGCCGGACCGGTACACCTGCCGCGCCAGTCCCGCGAGCGAGTGCTCACCCTGCGCCGCTTCCAGCGAGGGGTCGCCGCTCCCGACGAGCGTGAGGTGATCAGCGTGCGCGCCCGTTCCGGCGGGGCGGGTGACGGTGGTGCTGAACCAGTAGTCCCCGCCGAGCGTGTCGAGGACCGTGCCGAGGCTCAGGAGTTTCATGTTGGAGGCGGGCGTAAACGCCTCGCCGTCCCGGCGCGCATAGAGCGTCTCGCCCGTCTGCGCGTCGGCCACGAGCACACCCACGTGCGCATTCCCGGCGGCACGCAGGGCAGCGTCGAGCGCCGCCACGCGCGCCGCCGGGAGAGGCGCGGCCACCTGCGCCGCCGGGGTGGGGGTGGGCGGCTGGCCCTGCCCTGCCCCGCTGCCGAGCAGCGCCAGCAGCGGCAACGTCAGGAGTCGGCGGGAGAGTGAGGGCATGGGCGCACCGGGAACACGAGGCGAGAGGCGCAGGGAGGCCGTCCGGGGGCGGTGACGGACGGCAACAAAAAAGCGTCCCTTCGGACGCTGATAAGGAAAGTATACCCCGGTATGCACCCGGTGTCAAACGATGCACGCGGGTGGTCGTGGACTCTTGGGCACGACAGTGGTTCAATGAACCATGAACGAGCTTACGTG